>NZ_JBFRFT010000011.1:0-150885 GCF_052114965.1 Microvirga sp. 2TAF3
CACACCGGAACAGCGCCCGGCCCAACGAAAGCCTGTCGCTCTCGAGACCGGCCCGCAGTGCCTGACGGCCGGTGTGCTTGTGGTGGAGGCGGCGGGAATTGAACCCGCGTCCTAAACGCCTATTCCACTCTGCCTCTACGATCATAGTCGGGTCACCCCGACACGATTCATATAATGCGCTGCGCCGGCAAATGCTAGCTGCGCAGCCCGCGGCGGAATCGTTTCGGGTATGGGCCTCGAGCCGAGACAGTGGAGGCCTCGATGATCGGGCAACTCCATTCTGCCCTGGGGTCATCTCGCTCTCGAACAGGCTGAGCGGAATGTGGCCTAAACCCGCGTCCATGCGAACGGGAAGATCAAGCTGCCTGGGTGCTACTTGACGGGACACATTGTGGTCTGTCACCTGCAGCAGGTTGTGAGATTGAGCTGATGAAGATTATTGTCTCGAGTTTTGTGGTCCTCGCCGTCGTCGGCGCAGTGGTTGGTGGAGTGGCTGTTCGCTCGGCAGTCCCACGCGCGGGTGGTGCCGAACACCTTCCGACTGTCACAACCGATGTTCACCCTGCGTTGGGCATTCCCGCTGTCGTGCATCGGCCCAACAACGCCCTTCTTCGTCCATACCAAGCGGATCGCGCGGGACTCACGGTCGTCTACGAAGGCGACCTGTTTAAAGATCTGATCTCCGACATGACGTTCTCACCCGAGACGCTGGACGGTGCAGTCCGCCTCCCATGGCGGACGAGCGTTGACGGCTCTCCAGGTCTGTACGGCTTGTCCCCAGGCGCTCGCCTAACGTTGCTCGATAATGATTTGCATGACCTAGGGGTCGGCTCCCTCATGGTCCGTATCCGGCGAGAGGACAACGGGCTAGAAGGCTATATTCCTCTCTCGGTTATTCTCGGTGAAAGCCGCCCTGCGGACGATGGCCTGTGGCTTGCTCAGAACAAGGCCGCCTATCGGGCCGAGACGACGGTTATTCTAGACGGCATTCAGGTCTACGCCCCGCAACTGCCATCCGATGTAAAAGCAATTGAGCAGAACATAGCAACCCTGTCCGATCCGAGCCGCTATGCAGAAACCCTCAGTGCCGGGTTCGGCTCTGTGCACCCGGTCTTTGCCGGGAATATGGTCAATGCGCTTCTTGGCCACGCCCTCCGTAATGATACAACGGCAGAGCAAAAGGCGCGCATCATTGATGCGGCCCGCACGTTCTTTGCTAACTACGTCATTCCATCCGGCGAGCACCGTGGCGGTGGGCTCGCTTGGGCCTACCACTTCCCCTTTGTCATGAACTGGGGCGTATCCCTCAAAGATCCCTGGTATAGTTCCTATGCTAGCGCCGTTTTCGCCAATGCTGGAGCGATTCTCTATCGGCTGACGGGCGAACAGCAGTACCGAGACCTTAGCCTTGCCGCCGGTCGATACGTAGGGATGCCCATTACGCAAGGCGGAGCGGAATACGAAGTCTCTGGGTTCCGACTCCCGGCAGAGTATGTCTACGACATTCCTCACAACCTGAACGTTCGGGTTCTGGATGGCGAGATGATCGCCCTTATCAACCTATACAACGCCGCCAGATTGCTGGGTGACCGCTCGCTCCTCGACATATTCACCCGACAGGCATTCAGCCTATCGATGCAATTGGACTACTTCACCAAGGCTGACGGGCAGCTCTATTTTGCTGCTTATGGCGATCAGTTGCCGGAAGGCTACCGTTGGATCGTCTGGTCTGCCCTTCAGATTCTCGGAACTCTCACCAAGGACCGCCGATTCGTCGATACTGCGATACGCCTTCACTCACATATCCCGGTAGGGTACTGCAGCAACCTCCCTTGTTGAGCGCTATGGCGAACCTTCTAACCTAGAACATCGGATTGATCCCAAAAGTGGAATCCACTTTTCCGCACAATGCGCTAGTCGACTTATCGCCATGCCTGCGTCGCCCGGTTCAAGTTATGTCAGCGCCATAGAACGTACGCTTCGCGATTCAGATCCTGTGGAGTCACGCCAAAGTTTTCGACAGACATGGGCGTCCTCATGATCTGGAAGTGAAAAAGGCCCGCCGGAGCGAGCCTTGATTCATCTGTCGATAGTAAGAGACGGGTTAGTCAATCGTTTCCCTCCATGCCCGCCAGTAATCGATAAGCGAAACGTCCCTCTTTACGGCCTGCGCCAAATAGGCTTGCACATCGCTAGGTGGCGGTTCTGCCTCAATCATCTTTGTCTTAGCCGCGAGCTCCTCGACCGAATAGTGCCGAGAAGGGCAGAGAATGGACGATGCCGACGCCCAGCAGTCCCACTCACCGGTTTCGACCGATCCGAGAGCTCCGGTCTTCCGATTGTAGACGAGCACGACTGGAGCGGAGTTTGCGGCAACAGCGATCCAATCGCCATAGCTGGCTATGGTCGTGACGTAGAACAACCATCTGTTTTCAGGCAGTTCTCGACGTACAGGCATAAGCAACGCCGTTCCGTCGGATGCCTGCAGGGAGCCGTAACTAGGCCGAACGGTCAGTCCGAACATACTATAGCCTGGGCTGTCGGTAATGAGCGTGCCGCGCCACATATCAGTGTTGTTACGGTATGCGGAGGGCACGGATACGTATTCCCACCGAGGTCCGCCGAATTCAAAAGAATGAGTTCCCTCCCGGCCGATCTTGATGATCCGATCTTGATAAGTGGATAGAACGTAGATGTCATCGCCATCACGATAGGCGCAATAAGGCATCGAGAGGTTCACGTGGGTTGGGCCATTGACTCCGAATGATTCCTTCAGCTCAAGGTCTTTTGTCAGTGTAAAGACGCGGCCCGCCATAGTATCTGAGCCGATCAACTCACCAGTTTTCATGTCTTCGCTGATGCATGATGCAAAGAGGATGGGTTGTTCCCCAATCTTTGAAACGCGGGCTACTTCTTCGCCAGTGTCAATATGGAATTTTGCTATGGTTTTTCCACTGCCATAAACATGATCACCAATTATCGCCACGCCATGAGACGATTCAACAGGCTTTTTCCAGCGGTAGACCCAGGCGTCGTTGATGCGCTCGAAAACTGACAGTGCCCCGCCGTCGTAATCAGCAACCGCCATGAACCGCCCGCCCCGCGAAACTTGGATGCCCTCAGGGCCTTCGATGCCCTCGTCGTGGGTCAAGCGTTCAGTCAGTTTCAGAGTGACCTTTCCAGCATCACGAAGAATCTCCGCGATAAGGACGTCCTTGCCGGTGTAATTAGCAATGAAAACTCGATCATAGAACGCAGAATAATGAACGGCCGTAGGGCTCCAAACGGGCACTGGCATGTCCAATTGGATAAGTGTCGCCTCCCGGCGAGAAATATTGAACAGGTAGACGTCACGATAATTCACAACAAGGAATTCATCAGGCCCGATTCTGGTCATCGATACCGGAAGGAAGGGCTCATCAGGGATACGCTGCATAGAGACGAACTCAGCGCTCCCTCTAAGATCCGGCTCCCGCGTCGTTGAATGGATCGTGCGTAAGCGTAGGTCTAGTTCTCGGCTTTGATTCTGGGTTTCCTCAATAACGTCGTTGAGCTGTCGAGCAAGATCGCCCATAGCCCTCTCAGCCTGGATGGATCGTGTGTCGAGCTGGGCGGAACGCTCCTCTATCCTGATGATCGAGTTCACAACCATCCGGTACCGTTTGGAAGCGGTTGACGATGCTCCAATCGCAAACACAACCGCAGCAAGCACCGCTGCTCCGAGCAATGCCAGTTTCCAATTTTTCACGGCAGGCCTCCAAGTATATAGCGATTGCCTATCCGATTGGATTCCTTGACGCAACGTCACCAAGTAACAATAGCACTGATGAGGGCCTAGGTGACAGACCCTGTGGAGCAGAGAGAGAATATCAACTACGAAAAGCAGCTCTATAAGCTTGGCTCGATGGACCTTCGAACTGTTTTGAGTTCGGTCGTATCAATCTATACCCGCCGGTCTATTCGCTCTCCATACCGGACAGCGTAAAGCTGATGTTGAGTTCAAGGCGGGAGTGCCGACGCTATCGAGCTTGTTGCGGGAAAGAGAAGGCGGAATGTGTGGGTGTGACCTATTCTGAGCTTCGGCTGGCAATCGACACGACTCGCCCCAGAGCTGGTCTGCGACCTTCCTCAAATCGTATACGGCCACCTCATAAACACGAGGCGCCCCAATCTGAGGGTCGCGAAAATCTCTTTATCTTTCAAGGAAAGGGAAAAGAGTGGTGCCCAGGGGCGGAATCGAACCACCGACACTGCGATTTTCAGTCGCATGCTCTACCAACTGAGCTACCTGGGCGTCCAACATCGGCGGTGAGCCGTTTGCGTCGGAGGCCGGTTGTATAGTCAGACCTGCGCCGCATGTCCAGCGGTCTTGTCGTCAAGTTTGAGGAAAATCTCACATCACGCTTCGCGGTCGCCTTCGTCCCGGTCCTCGTCATCCTCGACGGCGGGAATCGCGTAGCGGCCGGAAAGCCAGCGCTGGAGGTCCACATCGGCGCAGCGCTTGGAACAGAACGGCTTGAATTCGAGCTGGGCCGGCTTGCCGCAGATCGGACATTTGGCGCTCAAGGCTTTCGGTTTGTTTTCGTTGGCCGGGGTCATCGATACCCTCCCGCTTCCTGCGTCAGGCCGCGTTGAGCCAGCTGAACCGGACGGGATAGCCCTCCCCGTCCAGAAGCGCGACGGTCTCGTAGAGGGGCAGGCCCACCACATTGGAATAGGAGCCGACCAGCTTGATCACGAAAGTGCCGGCGAGTCCCTGGATGGCGTAGCCGCCCGCCTTGCCGCGCCATTCGCCGGAGGCGAGATAGCGCTCGAACTCGTCCCGCGACAGGCGCTTGAAGCGCACCCGGGTCTCGACCATGCGCTCGCGAATCGAATCTTTCGGAGTCATGAGGCAGATCGATGTGTAGACGCGGTGGGCGCGGCCCGAGAGCAGCCGCAGGCAGGCCGCGGCCTCCTCCATCACCTCTGCCTTGGGCAGGATCCGCCCGCCTGCGACGACGACCGTGTCGGCGGACAGGATGAAGGCTCCCTTCAGATCCTCGCTGTTGCGGGCCGCCCTGCGGGCGACCTCGGCCTTCTCGCGCGCGAGGCGTTTCGCGAGTTCGCGCGGGCTTTCCGATTTCAGGGGCGTCTCGTCCACATCCGCGGGCAGAAGAGCGTCGGGCTCGATGCCGGCCTGCTGCAGAAGGGCCAGCCGACGGGGCGAAGCGGAAGCCAGGACGAGCTTCGGACGCCAGTCGGCACTCGACTTCTCGGAGGAAGACGCCACGATATTCTCCACGCTCTTGCGGGCCCGGGAATGAGCCCGATACGCCCAAAGGAATTCACGAAACCGACGCGAGCAGCAGAGACCTGCCCGCGCCCGGTCACAAGATGGAACCGCGCCCTCCCGAATCAAGCCGCGGGAGGTGGCTCCGTTTCCTGCGCGACGGGCCGGCGAATATCGGCGCGCTCGAGCCTGCGGTAGCGGGCTGCGCTCAGCGGAATCGTCAGCAGGAAGAGGATCGTGATGACGGTGAGCATTTCGAACGGAAAGCTCACGAGAAGGCCGAACGCCGCCACGGACAGCACGAAGATCGGCAGAACCCAATGCCGCGGGACGTTCTTGCCCAGCGTCTTTCCGGAATAGACCGGGATGGTCGACACCATCAGGAAGGCGAGGCCGAGCAGGTAGATCAGCGCGATGGGCGCGGACGCGGCCCCGACCGGAACACCCAGAAAAGACAGGTAGAGCGGGAGCAGCGAGGTGAGAGCCCCCGCGGGCGCGGGCATGCCGGTGAAGAAGTTCTTCTGCCATTCCGGGCGGTTGGGATCGTCGAGCATCACATTGAAGCGCGCAAGACGCAGAGCCATGGCGATGGCGAAGACCAGAACCGCGATCCAGCCGAGCGCTTTCAGCTCATGAAGGATGAAGCTGTAGAGGATAAGCGCGGGCGTCACGCCGAAATTGACGAAATCCGCGAGGGAGTCGAGTTCCGCGCCGAAACGGGACGTGCCTTTCAGAAGGCGCGCGACCCTGCCGTCGACCCCGTCGAGAAAGGCCGCCACGACGATCGCGATGACCGCCGGCTCATAGCGCCCCTCGAAGCCCAGCCTGATCGCCGTGAGCCCGAGGCACAGAGCGATCAGCGTGATGATGTTCGGAACGATGACGCGAAACGGCACCGGCTTGAAGAGACGCTTGCGCGGCTCGTCCGGATCGGGCGCGAAGGGGGGGAAAAGGTCGCTCATGAGGGAGAACTCTAGGGGCTGCCGACCCGAGCGGCAAGGAGCCGCCCTAAAGGAGCTGCGCTAGCCGACCCTGTATTGCCGTGCCGGCTCGTTCGCCGAGAGATCCGCAAGCACGGTCTCTCCGGCAATCGCGGTCTGACCGAGGCCCACGAGTACCTGGGTGGAGAGCGGCACATAGACATCGACCCGCGAGCCGAAGCGGATCAGGCCAAAACGCTCGCCCGGGCTCAAGGAGTCACCGGACTTGACGAAGGAGACGATGCGGCGGGCGACCAGGCCGGCGATCTGGACGACGCCGATCCTGGTGCCCGACGTCTCGATGACGAGGGCGCTGCGCTCATTGTCCTCGCTCGCCTTGTCGAGCTCGGCATTGAGGAAGAGGCCCGGGGTATAGAGGATCTGCGCGATGCGCCCAGCCACCGGCGAACGGTTCACATGGCAGTCGAACACGTTCATGAAGACGGAAATCCGCGTCATCGGCTCGGAAGGCAGGTCGAGCTCGGCGGGAGGCACGGCGGTGGTGATGAGGCTCACGCGCCCATCGGCGGGCGACACGACGAGGCCTTCGCGGATGGGAGTCACGCGCGGCGGATCGCGGAAGAAGAAGCACACCCACACCGTGAGGATCGCGCCGATCCAGCCCAGAGGCGACCAAAGCATTGCCAGCAAGATCGTCGCGATAAGCGCAATCAGGATGAAGGGATACCCCTCCTTGTGGATCGGGACGATGATGCGGCGCATCGAATCCAAAATGTCGGACATTCTTCCTTAAGCCTCTGTGACAAAGGGGGCATGGCAGGGGCGGCGGGTCCCGTCAACCCGCCACGCTCTCTTCGCTGCGCTCTTCCTCTTCCGCCCGCTTGAGGGTCTCGCGGGCCTGATCCGCCTCGCGCTGGCGGTTCCACATGGCGGCATAGACGCCGCCCTGGGAGAGAAGGCTTGCATGAGTGCCCCGCTCGACGATGCGCCCATGATCGAGCACGATGATCTCATCCGCGCCGATGATGGTGGACAGCCGGTGGGCGATGACGAGCGTGGTGCGCCCCCGGCTGACCCGGTCGAGGGCGTCCTGGATTTCCTTCTCGGTGAAGGAATCGAGGGCCGAGGTCGCCTCGTCCAGCACGAGGATCGGCGGGCCTTTCAGGATGGTGCGGGCAATCGCCACGCGCTGCTTCTCGCCGCCGGAGAGCTTCAGGCCGCGTTCGCCGACCGGGGTCTCGTAGCCTTCCGGCAGATGGCCGATGAAGCGGTCGATCTGGGCGAGGCGGGCCGCCTCACTCACCTCTTCCGCCGCGGCGTCCCAGCGGCCGTACTGGACGTTGTAGCCGATGGTGTCGTTGAACAGCACCGTATCCTGCGGGACCATGCCGATGGCCTTGCGCAGGGTCGCCTGCTGCACGTCCGCGATGTTCTGGCCGTCGATGAGGATCCGGCCGCTCGTCGGCTCATAGAAGCGGAACATCAGGCGCGAGATCGTCGACTTGCCGGCGCCCGAGGGGCCGACGATGGCGACCGTATGACCGGCAGGCACTTCAAAGCTCACGCCCTTCAGGATCGCCCGCTCCGGATTGTAGGAGAAGTGCACGTCCTCGAAGCGCACCACGCCTTTCGCGATATGGAGCGGCTTGGCGTCGGGCTTGTCCTCGATTTCCGGATTGCTGTCGAGGATCCGGAACATGTCGTCGATATCGATGAGGGCCTGCTTGATCTCCCGATAGAGCATTCCCATGAAGTTAAGCGGAATATAGAGCTGCACCAGCATGGCGTTGACGAGGACGAAGCTGCCGATGGAGACGCGGCCCGCCATGATGTCACGGGCGGCGAGCACCATCACGATGGTCATGCCGATGGTGAAGATGACGGCCTGCCCCGCATTGAGGACCGCCAGCGAGGTATAGGTCTGCGTGGAGGCCTTCTCGTAGCGTTCCATGGAATGGTCGTAGCGGATCGCCTCCCGCGCCTCGGCGCCGAAATACTTCACCGTCTCGTAGTTCAGGAGCGAATCGACCGCCTTGGTGTTGGCGTCCGTGTCGGACTCGTTCATCCGCTTGCGGATGGAAATCCGCCACTGGGTCGCCTGATAGGTATAGGCGAGATAGACCACCACCATCACTAAGACGACGACCGAGTAGAGCCAGTCGAATTCCCACGCCAGGATGCCGAGCACCAGGGCGAATTCGACGATGGTCGGGATCAGGGTCAGCACCGCGAGCCGCGACAATTCCTCGATACCGGAGCGGCCCCTCTCGAGAACGCGGGTCAACCCGCCGGTCTTGCGCTCGAGATGGAAGCGCAGGGACAGGCGATGCATATGCTCGAAGGTCTGCATGGCGAGCTTGCGCACCGCGTGCATGGCAACCTTGGCGAAGAGGCCGTCGCGGACCTGGGTCAGCACGGCCATGAGGATGCGGGAGAGGCCATAGAGAACGGTCAGCAGGACCGGCGCGCGCCAGAGCCAGGATCCGGCGGTCGCCTCGCTGGCCTGGTTGCCGGCCCCCATGGTCACGGCCACGAGCGCATCCGTCGCCCATTTGAAGGCGAAGGGCGTCACCATGGTGACACCCTTGGCGACCAGGAGCAGTCCGAAAGCCAGGAAAACGCGCATCTGGAGATCGCGCCGACCATGGGGCCAGAGATAGGGCCAGAGCTTGGTGACGGTCGTGGCGAAGCCGGGCGTGCTTTTTGCGGCCCCTTGAGGCGAGGGCGCGGATGGGCGGGGCATAATTTGGAATCCGATGAAGCTGTCGGACCTGGATATAAGGGATCGGCGGAGTGAATTCACCCCGCTTTTTCAAGGGGCCGACTTTGCAGGCTCAAAGCTCGGATGATCGTCTCAGTGGGTCGTTTTGGCCTGGTCCCCCGGGAGGACGAAGACTTGTCCGGGATAGATCAGGTTGGGATTGCGGATCTGCTCCTGGTTCGCACCATAGATCACGGTGTAGCGGACACCGTGACCGTAAATGCGCTGGCTGATCCGCCAGAGGCTGTCGCCCCGGGAGACGATGGCCGTGTTGATATTGGGCACCACCACCGTGCTCGGCAGCGATTGCCCCTCCGGAAGGGCCGACGCCATGCGGCTGCCGGTAGCGGGCGCCTCCGAACCGGCAGGCACGGGGGGCTTCGTGGCAGTCTCCGGGCCGGGCGTCGCCGGCTGGCTCGGGTTCTGCGCCATCTGGGCCGTGCCCGCGTCGGCGGGAACATTGAAGGCGACCTCGGCACGGGATTTCACCTGACCGGAGACCGGATCGACATCGTCAAGCCGCACCCGGTAATCGCCGGGCTTCACCCCGCTGCCGATGGCGAAGGAGAGCTTGCCGTCCCCCCCGGCTCCGCCGGGAGCGACGAAGGTCTCGTTGAGATAGAGCCGAACAGTGGCGCCGGGCGCGGCCTGGCCGGATACGTAGAGCTTCCCCTGCTCTGCCTCGACGCTCATGATCTTGATCTCAGCCCGTGGCGCAGGCTGGGCGGGCGGCGGCGACGCAGGAGAAGGCGTGGCCGGGGACGTGGCATCGGCCTGCTCCTGCGGCCTGGGTTGCGAAGGGGCAGCCTCCGCGGCTTTCGGTGTGGGCGGTTCGGGGTTTGAGAGAAGAACCGTAGGTTTGTCGGGAGCCGTCAGAGCGACAAGCGGCCGTGCGTTGCCGTTGATCGCAACCGTCACGCTCTCGCGGGAACGCTGACGCTTGCCATCCGGCGCAATGGATTGCAGGGCGATCTGATGGGAGCCTACGGGCAACGGCGGCGGCGTGATCGCGAACAGGCCGGAAGCGTCGGCAACGCCGCGGGCATGGACCTGATCGTCGCGCAGAAGCTCGATGGTGGCGCCGGGCGCGGCGCGTCCGGCGATCACGCTCTCCCCGTTGGGCTCGACGCGGACGATATCGAAGGACGGCGCGATCGGCTCTCCGGCCGCTTTCGTCTCGGCGGCAGGCTTGGGCGCCGGAGATGCCTGGGTCGGCGCCTGCGGCGAACCATTCTGCGCAGTCTGCGCCTGGGGCTTCGCCGGTGCTTCGGGAGAGCCGGGAGGAGCCTTTTCTTGCCCCTGCCTGGCCTGAGGCGTCCGGCCTGTATCCCAGGGCGCCTCCTCGTTCTCCCAGATCAAAACGCCGACAAGCACCACAACGACGGCAACAGCCGCCGCGCCGAGAATGGCGATTGTCCCCCTGCCCTGTCTTTCGTCAGCCATGACGCCTTTTCTCAATCCTGGCACTTTCATGCATTTAAGCTGTTTATCTTTCAAAAGGCTACGGCCATAAGGACTATAATAATGCTTCACGATTCAACGGGGGAGATCCCCCTATTTCCCAAAGATCAAATGCCAGCCATCAGATCCATTTGCGTCTATTGCGGCTCCGGTTTCGGAGACGACTCCGTTTTCGCTGAAAATGCGGCGGCATTAGGCCGTGCGATGGCCGAACAAAGTATCAGTCTGGTTTATGGCGGCGGCAATGTGGGCCTGATGGGCACCGTTGCCAAAGCGGTGCTCGACCATGGCGGCTTCGTCACCGGCATCATTCCGGAATTTCTCAAGTCGCGCGAGAAGCTGCTCGAGGACGTGCAGGAAACCCTCATCGTTCCCGACATGCATACGCGTAAGCGTCTGATGTTCGAAAAGGCCGATGCCTTCGTCGCCCTGCCGGGCGGCATCGGAACGCTTGAGGAACTCGTGGAACAGATGACATGGGCGCAGCTCGGGCGGCACACGAAGCCGATCCTGATGCTGAGTACCAAGGGTTTCTGGAAGCCGCTTCTCAACCTCCTCGCCCATATGCGCAACGAGGGCTTCATCCGTCCCGGCCTGGAACTCAATTATCTCGTGGCGGAGCAGGTCGAGGACGTCATCCCGATGCTCGAAGCCTCGGCTCGGCGGATCGGTCTCGTGGGCAACGAGGACGTGATCGAACAGCACTTTTGAGAACGACATTGCGTCATCCGGGGCCGCATGAGCGGAGCCCGGGATCGCTCTCCGGATAAGGCGCCATACTCCTCCCGCGATCCCCGATCACCTGCGGCGTCCGGGACGACGGTCGCGGGGCCTTAGAGAATCGTGCGCAAAAGTGGACCCGGTTTTGCGGCCACACGATGCTCTCGTCCGATGCTTTAGAGTCGTTTCCACTTGCGTGGAATCGCTCTTTTCTTTTGCTCGGACGCATTTCCAACGGCGAACCGGATCCACTTCGCCTGAAAATGCTCTAGAGCCCCGCCCCGCTTTTCAGAAGCTTGTACACCATCGAATCCGTCAGCGCCTGGAACGAGGCGTCGATGATGTTCGGCGAGACGCCGATGGTCGTCCAGCTGTCGCCTTCGCCGTCGGCGAACTCGATCAGCACGCGCGTCACGGCGTCGGAGCCGCCTTGATAGATGCGCACCTTATAGTCGATCAGCTCCAGATCCTGGATCAGATCCTGGTACTTGCCGAGATCCTTTCGCAACGCCACGTCGAGGGCGTTGACCGGGCCATTGCCTTCCGCTGCCGAGATCACGATCTCGTCGCCGACGCGCACTTTCACGATGGCTTCCGAGGCGGTGACCATTTCCCCGACCGCATTGAACCGGCGCTCCACGTTCACGGAGAAGCGCTCCACCTGGAAGAAGGCGGGCACCTCACCCATCATGCGCTTGACGAGCACGTAGAAGGACGCATCCGCCCCCTCGAAGGCGAAGCCTTCCGCTTCCTTGCGCTTCACCTCGTCGAGAAGACGCGCGACGCGCGGGTCGCCCTTTTCGAACGCGAAACCGAGACGCTTCAGTTCGGCCAGGATGTTCGACTGGCCGCCCTGATCGGACACCAGAACCTTACGCGCATTTCCGACGATTTCCGGTTCCACATGCTCGTAGGTGCGCGGATCCTTCAGCACGGCGGAAGCATGGATGCCGGCCTTCGTGGCAAACGCGCTCGCACCCACGAAGGGCGCGTGGCGGTTCGGCTGGCGGTTGAGGATCTCATCCACCTGCCGCGACACGTGAGTGAGCTGGCTCAGGGACTCGTCCGACACGCCGAGATCGAAGCGGGATGAGTATCCATCCTTCAGTTTCAATGCGGCAATCAGAGTGATGAGATTGGCGTTGCCGCAGCGCTCGCCGAGGCCGTTGAGCGTGCCCTGGATGTGGCGCGCGCCCGCTTCCACGGCCGCCAGCGAATTGGCCACCGCGCAGCCGCAATCGTCATGGGCATGGATGCCGATATGCGCGCCGGGCACGGCCTTCGTCACGTCGGAAACGATGGCCAGGACTTCGTGCGGAAGCGTGCCGCCATTGGTGTCGCACAGCACGACCCAGCGCGCACCGGCCTCGTAGGCGGTCTTCGCGCAATCGAGCGCATAGGCGGGATTGGCCTTGTAGCCGTCGAAGAAATGCTCGCAATCGACGATGACCTCGCGGCCCTTCTCGCGCGCAGCCGCGACACTGTCGCGGATGCCGCCGAGGTTTTCTTCCAGCGTCGTCTCGAGAGCGACATGGACATGGTAGTCCCAGGCCTTCGTGACGAAACAGATGGCGTCGGCCTGAGCCTCGAGAAGCGCCGCGACGCCGGGATCGTTCGAGACCGAGCGCCCCGGCCGCTTCGTCATGCCGAAGGCGGTGAACTTGGCGCTCTTCGTGCGCTTCTCGGCGAAGAACGAGGTATCGAGCGGGTTCGCGCCGGGATAGCCGCCTTCCACGTAATCGACGCCGATCCTGTCGAGCAGGGCCGCGATGGCGCGCTTGTCTTCAAGGGAGAAATCGACGCCAGTTGTCTGGGCTCCGTCGCGCAGGGTCGTGTCGAACAGATAGACGCGCTCGCGGGTCATGACGAAAGGGTCCTCTCCTCAGGCTGCGCGAAGCGCTTTTCCATGGTCGTGTTGCCGAGCCACTCGTCGCCGAGCGTCACTGTGTTGCGGCGCTGGGGCTGGAAGCCGTGCTTCTCGAAAAAGGGTCGCGCATTGTCGCTCGCATCAGCAGAGAGACGCTTAGCGCCGCGCGCCATCGCGAGCTTTTCCACGGCGTCGTAGAGCATCGATCCGATCCCCTGCCCCGCCACGGCGGGATGCACGTAGAGCAGCTCGATCTGCTCGTTGTCCTTGAGCGCGATGAAGCCGACGGGCGAACCTTCGATGGTCGCGATCAATGTCAGACCTTGGGCGAGAAGCCGGGCGAAGGATTCATCCTCCGCCATGGCTGCCCAGGCTTCCTGCTGTCCCTCGCTGTAATCCTCGCCCGTCAGTTCCTCGACGCTCGCCTGAAAGATCTCGGCCAGCATCGGCACATCGGCGGGAAGAAACGGCCGCAGGCCGGGTTTCGGCAATGACTGTCCCATCAGCGTGCGACCTCCCAGATCGTGACGCCGTCCTTGCCGTCCTTCACCACGACGCCGAGATTGGCGAGTTCGTCGCGGATGCGGTCGGATTCAGCCCAGTTCTTCGAGGAGCGGGCCTCCTTGCGGGCGGCAATCAGTGCCTCGACGGTGGAGGGATCCACATCGAGAGATGCCTGCCGGCGAGCTTTCCACGCCTCGGCGCCTTCCGACAGGAAGCCGAGCGCGCGCAGGTTGGCGCCAAGCTCCTCATGCGCACCCTGCCCATCGAGGGCGTGCAATTCAGTCAGCATTTTCGGCGTGTTGAGATCGTCCGCCAGCGCTTCGTCAACCGGAGCGGAGAAGGCAGCAGACTGCCTCTCTCCCGCCAAGCCATACCAGCGGTCGAGCGTCTTCTCGCTTTCCTCCAGGCCGCGCAAAGTCCAGTCGATGGGCTGGCGGTAATGGGTGCGCAGCATGTTGAAACGCAGCACCTCGCCCGGCCAGTCCTTGAGCAGGTCGTGGATGGTGAAGAAGTTGCCGAGCGACTTCGACATCTTCTCGCTTTCCACCTGCAGGAAACCGTTATGCATCCACACATTGGCCATGCGCGGCATATCGAAGGCGCAGCAGGATTGGGCAATCTCGTTTTCGTGGTGCGGAAAGACGAGGTCGATGCCGCCGCCATGGATGTCGAAGGTCTCGCGCTCCGCCGGATCCTTGCACGTCAGCCGAGTCTCGAAGGCCTGGACCAGATGCTTCCACGCCATGGCGGAGCACTCGATATGCCAGCCGGGACGGCCCGGCGCCGCGATGCCCGCGGGCGACGGCCATGCCGGGTCCTGCGGGCCTGAGGGCTTCCACAGCACGAAATCCATCGGGTCGCGCTTGTAGGGTGCCACATCGACGCGCGCACCGGACAGAAGCTCGTCGAGCGAGCGCTTGGAGAACGCTCCGTATTTCGGCACGTTCGGCAGTTTCTGCATGCCGGACACGCTGAAGAGCACATGATCCTCGGCCACATAGGCCGCGCCGCGAGCGATCAGCCGCTCGATGATCATCTTCATCTCTTCGATATGCTCGGTGGCGCGAGGCTCGACGAAGCGCGGCGGCTTACCCGGCTCGTTCACATCGTCGGGCATCAGCACGCCGAGGGCGCGGATATCTGCGTGGAACTGCTGCTCGGTCTTCCGCGTGACGACGCGGATCGCCTCGTTATGAGGCAGGTCCGGATAATCCCGCGCGGCGCGCGCGTTGATCTTGTCGTCCACATCCGTGATGTTGCGCACATACGTGACGGCTTCCGTACCGTAAATATGCCTCAACAAGCGGAACAGGAGGTCGAAAACGATGATCGGTCGCGCATTCCCGATATGGGCGTAGTCGTAGACGGTCGGGCCGCACACGTAGAGGCGCACGTTCTTCTCGTCGATCGGGACAAAATCGTCCTTCGACCGGGTCAGCGTGTTGTAGAGCCTAAGCTTCGACGCCATGAAACCATATCCCTTCAGGCCGCAGGCCGGAGAATGGTTTCGATCTGTCAAATGAGAACGAGACGGCTCCAGCCAGCGTTGTGCGCTAGCCGCAAATAATCCCGGAAATGAGGATCGTTGCCGTTGTCATGCCGAAATCCATGCCTGTTTCGCCTTGTTTCGTCAAGGTTCCCTGCGGTGGAACATGATTAATTTGCGGAAAAGTAGGAACCGTGTCTTCGGAAGAAGCGTTAGCGGTTTATTCATGCCCTTTCGTGACAATAGATCACGAGTTCAAATCAGTGAGGTCTACATGCGCCGCGCATATGCCATGCTCGGGTTGGGTACTGCTATGTTTGTCGCAGCGACGACGTCGCTGACATTGCTCCCCAACGGCACCCAGGCCTCGTCCACCGAGGCGACCTTCGTGATCCCGGCCGCCGACGGCTACGGGATCGAGGAATGCCTGATTTCCAGCCATGCCTGCGGCCAGACGGTAGCTAATACCTGGTGTGAAGCGCAGGGTTACGCCCGGGCCGTCTCCTACCGCCAGACGGCGGCCGAGGAAATCACCGGCGCGGTCCAGAAGGCTTCCCTGGCGGCCAAGGACCTTCCCGTCACTATCACCTGCACGAACTGAAGCGTCCCGTCATTCCGGGATGGCCCATCGGGCCGGGCCCGACCCGAAGGGCCACGCGAAGCGGGAAAACCCAGAGCCGCTGACGTTTCAGGATAAAGCGGATCCCGCAAAACCTTTTCCGAAACCGTTGGCGCTTATGGGCTCCGGGCTCTCGCTTCGCTCGCTCCGAAATGACAGTGGAGCAGGTTCGGAACGACGGCGAAGTCTCTAACCCGTCACCCATTCCCCGCATTTCGGCGGCTGCTCGTTGCCCCAAGGCATGAGCGGCACGCTTGAGGTCGAGTTCTTGGGCGAGCCTTCGATGGGCCGGTCCGAATAGACCATGTAGACCAGCGTATTACGCTTGGAGTCGCAGCCCCGGACGATATGCATGCGCTTGAAGATCAACGAGCGTCGCTCGCTGAACATATCGTCGCCCTGCCCGAACTTCTTCTTGAACCGCACCGGGCCGACCTGGCGGCAGGACAGGGAGATGTCCGAGACCTCCTCGGCCACTCCGAAGGTACCTGAGATGCCGCCCCGCTCTGGCGTCGTATAATGACAGGCCACCCCTTCCACGTCGGGATCGTCGATTCCATAGACGGCCAGCTTGTCGTTAGGGGTGAGCGCGCGCCAGACGGTGGATTTCTTGAAAATGACATCCGGCTCCTGCGCGACGGCGCCCGAGACGGCGCCGAAAATCAGAGCAGCAGCTAGGGCAAGGCGAGCAAGCATCACATCAATCTCCCACGGTTAAGCTCCTATGTGGGGATGTCCGCGGCCTTTGACGAGAGTCAGCTCAAGGGTCATTCCGCATGCTGGCTGCACACGCAGATCTTGTTGCCGTCGAGATCCCGGAAATAGGCGCCGTAATAATTGGAATGATACTGCGGCCGCAGACCCGGCGCGCCTTCGTCCTTCCCACCCCTCGCCATCGCGACAGCATGGCAAGCATCGACGGCAGCCCTCTTCGAGGCCGCGAAGGCGATCATGGTGCCGTTTCCGACCGATTGGCTTTTTCCGTCAAAGGGTTGTGTGACCCAGAATTGAGCGGGACCGCCCGCCAGACCGTAGCCGATAGCCGTATCGAAAACGAGTCTCGCCTCGATGCCCAGCGGTGCGAGAACAGCATCGTAAAACGCCTTGGCGCGGCTCACGTCATTTGCCCCGACAGTCGTATGAGAGTACATGCTTCCCCCTAAATTCCTCTGGCTGCGGCTTTTACCGGCCCGATTGGACGCTACTTGGCTTCCATCGGAGCAGGCAAGGCGCTAATCACATTAGGGTCAATTTCACGACGTCAAATGACCACCGAACCAGGCAACTGGAGGGGCAGGCAACGGCTTGAAGGACATCGGTTTCGCGACACGCATTATGGCAAAGACATCTTTTCTACGCTCCCTGGTCGCCGTGACGGCTTTTCTCGTCGCCGGCGACGCCGCCCTCGCCCAATCCGCCGAATGCCAGCGCTTTCGCGCGGAATTGGCGGCGCTGGAGCGGGGTGGCGGGCGCACCATGTCCGGCGAGGCGGAAGCCATGCGCGTCGAGATCGGCCGGCTTGTCGGCTATTACCGCTCCATCGGCTGCGAGCGCGGCCCGCTCGGCTTTCTCGCAGGCCCCCCGCCGGCCGAATGTGGCGCCATCGCCCAGCGAATCCGGCAGATGGAAGCGAATTTCGCCCGGCTTTCCGCGCAGTCCTACGATTCGGGCGATGTCGAACTGCGTCGACGCCAGCTCATGGCGGCCGTCCAGCAGACATGCGCCGTAGAGCAGCCGCGAGGCTTCTTCGAATCGCTCTTCGGCCCGCCGCGCGGCCAGCCTCAGCCGCAGCCTTCGGACATCATGCCCGAGGGCCAGCCGATCATCACCGAGGAGCAGCAGTCCCTCGGCGGCCGCAGGCTGGTCTGCGTGCGGACGGGCGACGGCTCCTTTTTCCCGTTGAGCATGGCGCCGGGCGGCCGTGAGAGCGCCGATGAGATGTGCCAGGCCCTCTGCCCCGAAACCGAGACATTGGCGTTCGCCTATCCCGGCGGCGACGACGGGCTGAACCGGGCCGTCTCCGTCTCCGGCAGCAGGCCCTATACGTCCCTTACGAATGCCTTCAAGTTCCGCAAGGCCTATGACCCGAGCGTGGTCTGCAAGAAGGACAACGAGAGCTGGGCCGTCATCCTGCGCCGGGCCGAGAGCATGCTTGAGCAGCGCAAGGGCGACATCATCGTGACCGCCGAAAAGGCGGAGGAAATGTCCCGCCCGAAAGCGGTGCAGGCTCGCAAGGCGGTCGAGAAGAAGACCGACGAGGAAGCCAAGGCCGCAGCCGAGACGGCAGCCGCCGCGCCGACAGCGAGCAAGGAATCCTCAGGCATCGGGCCGAAATCCATCGAGACCGGCCGCATCGTGAATCAGGCGGAGGGGGCGAAGCGTGAGGTCGTCACGAGCGACGGCAAGAAGCACACCGTCCGCGTGATCGCACCCGACGTGATTCCGGTTCCGAACGCGAACTGATCGGGACATCGCCGTCATTCCGGGGCCGCGTTAGCGGAGCCCGACCCGAAGGGCCACGCGAAGCGGGGAAACCCATAACCGCAATCGCAATAGAAAAGGCGCTACGGTGATCGTAGCGCCTTTCTTGCTTTCGCCGTGTTCTCATAAACTCCGGGCTCGCCTGCGGTGCCCCGGAATGACGAATAACAGCTTACGCCGCCTCGCCCGAGAGCCGTGCTTTCGCCCGTTCCGGCCCGATGAGAGGCAGGAGCGCTCCCAGTTCCGGGCCATGGTCGAGCCCGGTCAGAGCTTGGCGGAGAGGCATGAACAGGGCCTTGCCCTTCACGCCGGTTGCGGCCTTCACGGCATCCGTCCAGGTCTTCCAGGTGCCGGCATCCCACGGTGCGGGCGGCAGGAGTTTCCTGGCATCGTCGATGAAGGCCCGCTCCGTGATGATGGGGACGATCGGTCCATGCACGATCACCCACCACTCGGCCGCATCCACCACCTTGGTCAGGTTGCCGCGAATGGCGAGCCAGAACGCCTCGCCGCCATCGGCGTCGAGAGCGGCAAGGCGGCTCCGCACGGCCTCGTAAGGCATTTCATGGACGAGGCGGGCATTGAGCTGTTCCAGCTCATGCTCGTCGAACTTGGCGGGCGCACGGGAGATGTGATTGAAGTCGATCAGGCGCGCCAGCTCATCGAGATCGGCCACGGGCCGCACCGATTCCGCGGTTCCGACCAGAACCGCCAAGGACGCCACCGCCTGCGGCTCAAGTCCCGCCTCGCGCAGGCTCGTGAGGGACAGATGCCCGAGGCGCTTGGACAGCCCCTCCCCGCTCGCTGTCGTCAGAAGGTTGATATGCCCGAAAAGCGGGATATGCGCGCCCAACGCCTCGAAAATCTGGATCTGCACCGCCGTATTGGTGACGTGATCCTCGCCCCGGATCACGTGGCTGATCTTGAGCTCCACATCGTCGACGATGGAGGGCAGCGTGTAGAGATAGGTGCCGTCCTCGCGCACCAGAACCGGATCGGACAGCGAACTGCAATCCACCTGACTTTCGCCGCGTACCATATCGGTCCAGCCGACAACGCGATGATCGAGACGGAAGCGCCAATGGGGTCTGCGTCCTTCGGCTTCGAGCTTTTCCCGATCTTCCTGCGTGAGCTTGAGCGCGGCACGGTCATAGATCGGCGGCTGGCCGCGAGCGAGTTGCCGCTTGCGCCGGAATTCCAGCTCTTCCGCGGTCTCGTAGCAGGGATAGAGACGGCCGACGTCCCGCAGTCTCTCGGCGGCAGCATCGTAGAACTCGATGCGCTCGGACTGGCGCACCACCACATCCGGGGGAATTCCGAGCCAGGCGAGATCGACCTCGATGGAATCGGCATATTCACGCCTGGAGCGTTCGAGATCGGTGTCGTCGAAACGCAGCACGAAGACGCCCTTCTCGCGCCGTGCGAACAGGGCGTTCATCAGGGCCTGGCGGGCGTTTCCGATATGGATGCGCCCGGTCGGAGACGGGGCAAAGCGAACGATTGGCTTGGACATGAAACCCCTATGGCGAAGGGAAAGCGCCCGCGCAAGAGGCAGGTTCGGTTCTCCCGTCATTCCCGGCCGGAGCGCAGCGGAGGGGAAGGAAATCCATAACGACCCTCGGCGTTTCCCATGGATCTCTTTCCGCGCCTGCGGCGCGCCGGGGATGACAGTGGGTGCCCTCCCCTACCACTTCGCCTGCGCGTGCCTTCAGACATCCATCGCCGCGCGTTGCGGCTTGGCCGTCGTACGCTCCATGGCCTCGTCGGGCCGATAGGCGACCGCGCCCTGGTCGCGGAAGCGATTGACGATGGGATAGCGCCGGTCGCGGCCGAAATTCTTACGCGTCACCTTCACGCCGGGCGCCGATTGGCGGCGCTTGTACTCGGCGAGATAGAGCAGGCGCTCAACCTTCTTCACAGTTTCCAGATCGTGCCCCTTGGCGACGATTTCCGAGACGCGCAGTTCCTCTTCCACGAGACCGCGCAGGATGTCGTCGAGGATGTCGTAGGGCGGCAGCGAATCCTGGTCCTTCTGATTCTCACGCAGCTCGGCGCTTGGGGCCTTGGACAGGATGTTCTCGGGGATGACGACTCCGTCCGGCCCCAGCGCGCCCTTCGGCTTCCACTCATTGCGCAGGGCCGACAGGCGGTAGACCTCCATCTTGTAGAGATCCTTGATCGGGTTGAAGCCGCCATTCATGTCGCCGTAGAGAGTGGCATAGCCAACCGACATTTCCGACTTGTTGCCGGTGGTCACGACCATCGGCCCGAACTTGTTCGAGATCGACATGAGGATCGTGCCGCGGGCGCGGCTCTGGAGGTTTTCCTCCGTGATGTCTCGCGGCTTTCCGGCAAAAAGCGGTTGCAGCAGTGCCTCGAATCCTTCGACGGCGGGGGCGATGGGCAGCGTGTCGTAGCGGACGCCAAGTGCCTTGGCGCAATCCTCGGCATCCTGGAAAGACTCGCCCGAAGTGTAGCGGTAAGGCAGCATCACGCAATGGACGCGCTCGGCCCCGAGCGCATCGACTGCCATGGCGGCGCACAGGGCGGAATCGATGCCGCCCGAGAGGCCGATCACCACGCCGGGAAAACGGTTCTTCTCCACATAATCGCGCAGGCCGAGCACGCAGGCGGCATAATCCGCCTGCTCGCCCTCCTCGACCGTTGCCGGAGGCCCCGCGCGGCACACCCAGCCTTCGTCCCCCTTCTCCCACGTGGTCAGGGCAAGGGTTTCCTCATAGGCGGGCAACTGGCAGGCGAGCGAGCAGTCGGCGTTGAGCACGAAGGACGCGCCGTCGAAGACCAGCTCGTCCTGTCCGCCGATCTCGTTGAGATAGACCAGCGGCAGGCCGCTCTCCGTGACGCGGGAAGCGGCGATGTTGAAGCGCTCCTCGGTCTTGCCTCGCCAATAGGGCGAGCCGTTCGGGACCAGAAGCATCTCCGCTCCCGTTTCGGCAAGGCACTCCACCACGTCGCCGGTCCAGATATCCTCGCAGATCGGCAGGCCGAGCCGGATGCCCCGGAAATTGACCGGGCCCGGCAGCGGGCCGGGCTCGAAATTGCGCTTCTCGTCGAACACGCCGTAATTGGGCAGATCGACCTTGAAGCGCACCGTGATCGCGCCGTTATCGAGCAGCGCATAGGCGTTGTGGAGATGATCCTTCTCCCGCCACGGCAGCCCGATCAGAATGGCTGGCCCGCCATCCGATGTCTCGCGGGCGAGCCGCTCGACGGCGGCCCGGCAGGCATCCTGGAAGGCGGGCTTCAGAACGAGGTCCTCGGCCGGATAACCGGCCAGGAACAACTCGGTGAACATGACGATATCGGCACCGAGGCGGGCCGCTTCCGCACGGGCGGAACGGGCCTTCTCCTCGTTGCCGGCCACGTCGCCGACGATGGGATTGAGCTGCGCGAGGGCGATCTTGAGTGTGTTCTGAGCCATGGCCTGGATTTAGCGCGCCGTTTGGTGCGCAGCAATGCGTTGGACGAGCTTTCCTTAGCCGATGCTCCGGAACTGAGCCGGGGTTGTGGTAGCCAGAGGCGAGCCCCGAAAGGAATTCAACCCAAATTCCAGTTTAGACGGAACCTGTAACAGCTTAGTTCGTTGTCCTCGCACGAATTGAAGGGAGGTAGCGATGTTGAAGGGTGGCCTTCTCTGGCTTATCGGCATTCCTCTGCCGATTATTCTTATCCTCTTCTTCCTGGGCTATTTGCACTGAGGAAGAATACTGCTCTCGCGAAAACTAACCTCGACAAAAAGGGGCGCTCTTGGCGCCCCTTTTTATGTATTGCTTCGCCGGATCTTACTCGGCAGCGAGGGTTTCCGGCCGCTCGCGGCCCTGGCGCTCCTGCTTGACGAGTTCCGAGGTCAGGAACGCGATTTCCAGGGCCTGCTCCGCGTTGAGGCGCGGGTCGCAATAGGTGTGGTAGCGGTCGCTCAGGTCCGCATCCGTCAACGCGCGTGCGCCGCCGGTGCATTCCGTGACATTCTTGCCCGTCATCTCCAGGTGGATGCCGCCCGCATAGGTGCCCTCCGCCTGATGGACTGCGAAGAAGTCGCGAACCTCGCCCATGACACGCTCGAAGGGCCGGGTCTTGTAACCAGAGGCCGCCTTGATCGTGTTGCCGTGCATCGGGTCGCAGGACCACACGACCGTGCGGCCTTCCCGCTTCACCGCGCGCACAAGGGCCGGCAGGTTGTCGAACACCTTGTCGGAGCCGAAGCGGCAAATGAGCGTGAGACGGCCGGGCTCGTCCTCGGGGTTGAGCTGGTCGATGAGCTTGATCAGCCCGTCCGGTGTCAGCGACGGGCCGCATTTGAGGCCGATCGGGTTCTTGATGCCGCGCATGTATTCTACATGGGCGTGGTCGAGCTGCCGGGTGCGGTCGCCGATCCATAGCATGTGGCCGGAAGTGGCGTACCAGTCGCCCGTCGTGGAATCAACGCGGGTCATGGCCTCTTCATAGCCGAGGAGCAGGGCTTCATGGCTGGTGTAGAAATCCGTCGTGCGCATCTCGGGATGCGTCTCCGGATCGACGCCGATGGCCCGCATGAAGTCCATGCTCTCGGAAATGCGCTCCGCCAGCTCACGGTATCGGGACGATTGCGGCGAGTCCTTCACGAAACCCAGCATCCAGCGATGCGCGTTCTCGAGATTGGCATAGCCGCCGGTCGCGAAGGCGCGGATCAGATTGAGCGTCGCCGCCGACTGGCGATAGGCCATGAGTTGGCGGCGCGGATCGGGAATGCGCGATTCCGGCGTGAACTCGATGTCGTTGATGATATCGCCCCGGTAGCTCGGCAGGTCCACGCCATCGACGGTCTCGATGTCGGACGAGCGCGGCTTGGCGAACTGGCCGGCGGAGCGGCCCACCTTCACCACCGGCGAGCTGCCGGCAAAGGTCAGCACCACCGCCATCTGCAGGAACAGGCGGAAGAAATCGCGGATGTTGTCGGCAGAATGCTCGGCGAAGCTTTCGGCGCAATCGCCGCCCTGAAGAAGGAAGGCCTCGCCCTTGGCGACCTTGGCCAAGGTACGCTTCAGCTTGCGGGCCTCACCTGCAAAAACGAGCGGGGGAAAGCCGGCGAGCTGCTGCTCGACGTTTCCAAGCGCCTCAAGGTCCGGATAGGCCGGAACCTGCTGGATTGGCTTGTTTCTCCAGCTGTCGGGCGTCCACCGCTCAGTCATGACACACTCCTCGTGTCTTAGGAATTCTCGTCGTTCACCGCAATAAGCGACACGAAAGGGCACCTATACACGACATAATGGAAAAGGCGAGTGCGTCCGATACGACCTTGCGTCGAGCGCCCTTCCAGATCGCGCCGGACGACAGATATCTCCTCACCGGATGTGAGGTTGGCGGCTCTCGCGGCGGAATAGCCATAAGGCATCCAAGCCCATCGCAACGGCAATGACCGGGATGCTCACGGCTCCAAATTCTCAGAACGGGCTGCGCTATGAGCCCTGGAATGTGGGATGAACCCGGCCAAAAGCCAACTCTGGAGGCCTATCCCACATCGACCGGCTTCTTCACCACGAACGGCGTGCGCATGGTCACGAGTTCTTCCGCCGCGGTCGGATGGACGGCGACGGTGCGGTCGAAATCGGCCTTGGTGGCCCCCATGGTGACGGCGACGCCCGCGAGCTGGATCATCTCCCCCGCATCGGGGGAGATGATATGGACGCCGACGACCTTGTCTGTGGCCTTCTCGACGATCAGCTTCATCAGGACCCGCTCGTGATTGCCGGACAGGGTTCCCTTCATGGGGCGGAACGAGGTCTTGTAGACGTCGATCTCGCCGTAACGCTCCCGCGCCGCCCCCTCGCTGCAGCCGATGACGCCGATCTCGGGGGTCGAGAACACGGCCGTCGGAATCAACTCGTGATCGACCATGGTGGGCCCGTCCCCGAAAACCGTGTCGGCGAAGGCATGGCCCTCGCGGATGGCGATCGGGGTGAGATTGGCCCGGTTGGTCACGTCGCCGACCGCGTAGATCGAAGGAATGATGGTCTGCGAATAGCCGTCGACGATGACCGCCCCGACCTCGTCGAGGCTGACGCCTACATCCTCCAGGCCGAGATTGGCCGTGTTCGGACGCCGCCCGGTGGCGACGAGAACCTGATCGACGGTCAGGACGGTGCCGTCGCTGAGGGTGGCGGCGATGCCGTCCGGCACCTTGTCGAGGCGATGCACGGTCCTGCTGAGGGCGAGGTCGATCCCGCGATGGGCATAGGCCGCGCCCAGGGCATCGCGCACATCCTCGTCGAAGCCGCGCAGGAGCTTGTCGCCGCGATGCAGAAGGGTGACCCTGCTTCCGAGGCCCGCGAAGACGCCCGCGAACTCGACCGCGATATACCCGCCGCCGATGACGAGGATGCGTTCCGGCAATTCCTTCAGGTGGAAGACCTCATTCGAGGTGATGCCGAGGTCTCCCCCGGGAATGATCGGCTCCAGGGTCGGATGAGCTCCCACAGCGACCAGGATATAGCGCGCCCGGATCCGCTCCCCTGTCTTGAGAATGCGCACCGTGTGCGGATCTTCGATCACCGCCCGGCTGTCGACGATCTCGACGCCTGCCTTGTCGAGATTGGTCCGGTAGATCCCTTCCAGCCGGTCGACCTCCTTGTGCATGTTGCGGGTGAAGGCCGTCCAGTCGAAGCGGGGCTCCGGCACGTCCCAGCCGAAACCGGCCGCATCCTTGAAATCCTCGGCGTAGCGGCTGGCATAGACCATCAGCTTCTTGGGCACGCAGCCCCGGATGACGCAGGTGCCGCCGACCCGGTATTCCTCCGCGACCATGACCCTGGCACCATAGCCTGCCGCGATCCGCGAAGCGCGCACGCCGCCGGATCCGGCTCCGATGACGAACAGGTCGACGTCGAAATTGCTCATGGTTTCGTCTCCAACCCTTTCCGGCGCACGGCCAGCATCCATACGATAGCGGCTCCAAGCGACGCCGCCCACCAACCCTGCCAGGCCCCGTGGCCGACCAGCGCCACGCCCGTCACTCCCGCCATGAGGGCAAGCGATACGCCGGCGATGAGGCGGCTCTGGCGGGCAATGGCGCGCAAAAGCAAAAGAATTGTCGCCAGCGCCAGGACCGCCCCCACGGCGCCGAGCTCGACCCAGATCTGGATTATGGCGTTGTGGGGATGGCCGACAGCGAGCAGCGTCTCGTCTTCGGTCGGCACGCGCTCGGCCACCGAGGTGTCGCGCATGCGCGGGCTGATGCCGAAGCCTGCCCCGAGCAGAGGCTGCTGCCGTATGGCCTCGCCGAAGCTGAGCCAGATATCGACCCGGTCGCGGGAATGGTCGTTGGCCAGCCTTTCATGGACGCTTGCCGGGATCGCCCAATCGGCGATCTTGCCCAGAAAAGGCGCCGAAGCCGTCAGCAGGACGAAGGCGACGGCGGCAACGATGGCAACGAGGCGCGGCGCGGCATATGCGACAAGAAAAGTGACGCAGAAGGCCATGAAACCGAGCACCGACGCGCCACTTTCGGAATGGGCGATCGTGGTGAAGACGAGGGCGGCAAAACCCATGCTGAAAACCCACCCGAAACGGACATTCCGCAGGAGCCAGGCGACAAGGGGCGGCGTCAGGCAGAGAAGCGTCAGGACCGAGCGGTTGAAGATGAAGCTTTGCCAGCGCATGCCCAGCGATTTGCGCAGGGCGAGCCCCGTGCGCAGCTCGAAGATCATCATGCAACAGGCTGCGATGGAAGCCCCGATCAGCAGCCAGAAGGCCGAGCGTGTCATGCGCTGCGGAAGGGTGAGGCCGAGAATGAAGGCGCCCGCCACGGCAAGCCAGAACTCGCCGAACCCCTCAATGGAGACGCGCTTGAACTCGCTCCATCCTATCGAGACGACGCACCATGCCAGAAAGGCGAGCACGGCCAGCCCCAGGGGCGAAGCGAGGGCCGTCCACACATCCTGGCCGAAGCGACGCCCCTGCCCTTCCGCCGCGATGGCCCCCAAAGCGCAGAGCGCTGCCACCGTCAGGAAGGCAGGGCTCGAGCGATGGGCGATGGCCATGCCGACGGGCATGAGCACCAGGACAATTATGGCGGCGCGCCACATCGCCTCGGCAAGGTGCGCGCGAAAACCGTTCCGGGGCGGGCTGGCGGAAGCCGGGTCGAACATTCTCATGGCGAGGCTCTTACGCGAAGGTTCAACGCCGATAAAGCAGCAAGCGCTTGCCCCGTCGAGTTTCGACCTTTACCGTTCGTCGCAGGACGCACGCTCGCCGAGCGAAAGGCGCCAAATCTCATCGTCGGAGGAAATAGAATGAGCCAATATCGCAAGGGTCTTTGGCGCGGTGTGCTCGCCGCAGCCGCTGTGGCGGGAATCGCCACCTCGGCCATGGCCCAGTCGGAACTCAAGATCATGGCTCCGGCAGCACCGGGCGGTGGCTGGGACCAGACCGCCCGCTCCATGCAGCAGGCCCTGACCCAGTCCGGCATCGCCAAGAGCGTGCAGGTCACCAACGTTCCGGGCGCCGGCGGCTCCATCGGCATCGCCCAGTTCGTCAACGGCGCGAAGGGCGACGGCAGCCAGCTCATGGTCATGGGCTACGTGATGGTAGGCGCGCTTCTCACCAACAAGTCGCCCGTCACCCTCGACCAGACGACCCCCATTGCCCGCCTGACCGGCGAATACGAGGCGATCGTCGTCCCGGCCGATTCCCCGATCAAGAACGCCAAGGACCTCGCGGCCGCCGTGAAGGCCGATCCGGCCAAGGTCACCTGGGCCGGCGGCTCGGCCGGCGGCGTGGATCACATTGCCGCAGCCCTGTTCGCCAAGGCCGTCGGCGCCGACCCGACCAAGATCAACTACATCCCGTTCTCGGGCGGCGGTGAATCGCTTGCGGCCATCCTCGGCGGCAAGGTCACGGCGGGCATCGCCGGCTATGGCGAGTTCGAGAGCCAGATCAAGGCAGGCAAGCTGCGCCTCATCGGCCTGACCACCCCGGCCGGCAAGGGAACGGCCGAAATGCCGTCCCTGAAGGACCAGGGCGTCGACCTCGAGATCGCCAACTGGCGCGCGGTCGTCGCTCCTCCCGGCCTCTCCGCCGACCAGAAGAAGGCTCTCTCCGAGACCATCGACAAGCTCGTGAAGTCGAAGGAATGGGCCGAAATCCTGAAGCAGAAGGGCTGGGACGACGCTTATCTCCCGGGCGATGCCTTCGCCAAGTTCCTGGCCGAAGACCAGAACCGTACGAAAGAGGTCTTGACCTCGGTCGGCCTCGTGAAGTCT
The DNA here is from genome assembly GCF_052114965.1 of Microvirga sp. 2TAF3. NCBI lineage: Bacteria > Pseudomonadati > Pseudomonadota > Alphaproteobacteria > Hyphomicrobiales > Methylobacteriaceae > Microvirga > Microvirga sp. 2TAF3. The sequence goes on from NZ_JBFRFT010000011.1 coordinate 27,370, forward strand.
TAAAACAAGACGGTTCGAAACGATGCTTTGGAAGCGCCGCTCTGCGGCGCTTCTTTTTAGGAAAATATCATGGCTACGCGAACAATCAGGCGTGTCGACAAGGCAGGGCTTCTCATCGCCCTCGTGCTCCTTCTCCTCGCCTGCCTCATCTGGCAGGATCTGAACAGCCTCCAGCTCTCATCCGTCTACGGTCTGGGGCCGAAGGCGATGCCCATGGTCGTTGCGATCGGGCTCACCGTTCTGGCGATCGGCAATGCCGTCACGGCCTTTCGGGGCGGGCTGCCGGAGCGTGAAAGCCTCGACTGGAAGCCGATTATCCTGATCGTCGGCGGGCTCGCGGTCCTGATAGCCTTCATCCAATTCGACATCGGCTTCATCCCGGCGACCGCCGTGCTCTTCGCCGCCACCTCGGCCGCCTTCGGGCGGCGCGCCTTCGTGACCGACCTTATCATCGGCTTCGTGGCCGGTCTGGTGATCTACCTGCTCTTCTCCAAGCTCCTGACCCTGACGCTTCCGATGGGTCCCATCGAGCGTCTGATCTGAGGTTGGCCATGGATGCTTTCTTCGCTCTCTCCCACGGCCTGACCGTCGCTCTCCAGCCGATGAATCTGCTTTTCGCGCTCGTCGGCGTGCTGCTCGGCACCGCCGTCGGCGTTCTCCCCGGCATTGGCCCCGCGCTGACCGTGGCGCTTCTGCTGCCGATCACCTTCAAGCTCGATCCGGGCGGGTCGATCATCATGTTCGCCGGCATCTATTACGGCGGCATGTATGGCGGCTCGACCACCGCGATCCTTATCAACACACCCGGCGAAAGCGCCTCCATGGCGACGGCGCTTGAAGGCAACAAGATGGCCAAGGCCGGCCGCGGTGGCCCTGCGCTCGCCACCTCGGCCATCGGTTCATTCGTTGCCGGCACCATCGCCACCCTGGGCCTCGCCTTCCTCGCCCCCACCCTCGTCGAACTCGCCGTGAGGTTTGGGCCGGAGGATTATTTCGCCCTCATGTGCGTGGCCTTCGTCACGGTGTCGGCGACCTTCGGCGATTCACCGATCCGGGGTCTCACCAGCCTCTTCATCGGCCTGGCGCTCGGCCTCGTCGGCATCGACAAGCTCACCGGCCAGGCTCGCCTGACTTTCGGCGTGCCGGAACTTCTGGACGGCGTCGAGGTGACGACCCTGGCGGTCGGCCTCTTCGCGGTAGGCGAAGCGCTTTATGTCGCCTCGCGGCGTCATATTCAGGAAGAAGTCCTGGAGCCGGTTCGCGGCTCGCTCTGGATGACCAAGGAGGACTGGAAGCGCTCCTGGAAGCCGTGGCTGCGCGGCACGCTGTTCGGCTTCCCCATCGGCGCTCTGCCCGCAGGCGGCGCGGAGATCCCGACCTTCCTGTCCTATTCCGCCGAGAAGCGTCTGACGAAATATCCGGAGGAATTCGGCAAGGGCGCCATCGAGGGCGTGGCCGGTCCCGAAGCCGCCAACAACGCCTCGGCCGCGGGTACCCTCGTCCCGCTGCTCGCGCTGGGCCTGCCGACCTCGGCGACCGCGGCGATGATGCTGGCGGGCTTCCAGCAATACGGCCTCAATCCGGGCCCCCTGCTCTTCGCCGAGCGTCCTGAACTGGTCTGGGGCCTGATCGCCAGCCTTTTCATCGCCAATGCCATGCTGCTGGTGCTGAACCTTCCCCTCGTCGGCCTATGGGTGAAGCTTCTCGCGATCCCGCAGCCCTGGCTCTATGCGGGCATCCTGGTCTTCGCGACCATGGGCACCATCGCAGCAAAGCCCTCGGTCGTGGAATTGACGATGCTTGGTGTCTTCGGCGTTCTCGGCTTCCTGATGCGGCGGTTCGATTATCCGATCGCACCGGTGGTCGTGGGCCTCATTCTTGGCCCCATCGCGGAAGCGCAGCTGCGCCGCGCCCTCTCGATCAGCCTCGGCGACCCGATGGCGCTGCTGCAGAGCCCGATTTCGGCAACCCTTCTCGGCATCGCCTTCATCGCCCTTGTCCTGCCCTTCGCGCTCAAGGGCATGGGGCGTTTCAAGGCCAACGAGGACTAGAGTCGTTTCCACTTGCGTGGAATCGCTCTCTTCTTTTGCTCGGACGCATTTTCGACGGCGAACCGGATCCACTTCGCCTGAAAATGCTCTAATCACGTTCTGGAGCGGTTGCGATCCCTGGATCGCAACCGCTCCAGTCTCTAAACTGCCGGATACGCCCTGGAGTCGAGGGCCTGCATCGGTCACGAGAAAGCGGACAGCTTTCCGAAATGATCGGCGAGCAGATAATAGACCGTCACCCGGTTCTTGGTGCGATCCCCTTTTAGCCTGTCGCCGATCGAGTGGATGGCCTTGTCGAGATCCGCATCCGAATTGGTCAGGCCGAGTTTCTTCTTGAGGAAGCTCTCGCGCACGCGGCCCAGCTCCTCCTTGTCCGAGAACGCGACCAGGGACGAATCCCGCTTCTGCAGCGCAATTCCGCAATGGCGCACAATTCCGGCGATTGCCTTCTCGTCGGCATCCGGAGCGTATTTCCTGACGTCGGCAGCCCAGTCTTCGGCCATGACCTTCTCCTTATCAATGCGCAAAGCCCGAGGCGGCGAGCGCAGATGGATCGGTTAACCGCCTTATCGGCAGGCGGGATGGCGAGAGCCAGAACATCCGCGCCGTCCTCCCGAGCAGAGCTCCGAAGATTTGCGGATGAGCGTGACCTGCAGGAACGGATCTGGAGCATTCTCCGCAAAAGTGGACACCGATTTCGCGCGAGAAAAGGCGGTACCCAAGACTTTGTACCCAAGACTTTCTGGAGCGGTTTGCGACCCCGCTCGAATGCCGGACCGGCAGCAGGAGAACGAGTTTTCCGCAAAAGAAAAGGCCCGGGAGACCGGGCCTGTTCCGTATTCCGTTGACGAATGCCGCCGTTACTGCAGCTGGTGACCGCGCTTGCCCATCTCGGCGCGGGCGCGGGTCATGACGTATTCCGACAGGTTCTGCGTCCAGGCAGCCAGATCCTTGACGATGTCGTCGAGGAGGCCGGGCTGTATCTCGACGTATTTCTTGCCGGCCGGGGTCTTGTAGAAATCGGCGATCGTCTTGAGCTCCGGCTCGGACAGGCGAGAGGCGAAGGCGACCGCCGCGCTGTCGACCATCTTCTGCTTCAACTGCTCGACCTCGGGCCGCAGCATCACGACGACCTCGTCGAGATCCTTTTTGATCTCCGGACGGGTCACGTTCATCTGCTGCAGTTGCGCGAAGAACGGCTCGGTCATCGCGTCGATCGAACGCGTCATGCCGGATGTGACCGCGACTTCACGGGCGACGGCCAGGTGGCTGGCGCTCGGCTGCGTCTGGGCGAGAACCGGACTTGCGAGCATCAAGAGCGCGACAGCGGTCGCAGCCAGGCGAGAAGTGGAACGGATCATAGAATAGGCTCCAATCATGAAGGCTTATGGTCAGACCTGACCGAGTTCGACAAGCCCCTCCCCGGTCGCGAGGATCGCTCCGGTGGCAAGGCCGAGAAAAAGACCGTGCTCGACGACGCCGGGAATGTTGTTGAGCGTCGAGGCGAGCACGTTCGGCTTGTCGATGCGCTCGAGATGCGCATCGAGGATGAAATGTCCGCCATCGGTGATGTAGGGCGTGCCGTTCGCGGTTCTTCTGAGGCGCAGCTCGCCCTGCATCTCGAGGCTTTCCAGGAGCTTCTCGATGGCGATCTGCGTGGCATGGAGGCCGAAAGGCACGACTTCGATCGGCAGCGGGAAGCGCCCGAGCTTGATCACGCGCTTCGACCCGTCGGCAATCACGATCATGCGGCGGCTCGCCGACGCCACGATCTTTTCCCGCAGGAGCGCGCCGCCGCCGCCCTTGATCAGGCGCAGGTCGTCGTCGAGCTCGTCCGCCCCATCGACGGTCAGGTCGAGTTCGGGCGTCTCGTCGAGAGTCGTCAAGGGAATGCCCTCGCGCTGCGCCTGCTCGCGGGTCGCCTCGGACGTGGGCACCCCGACGACGGACAGGCCACCGCGCACGCGCTCGCCGAGCGCGGCGACGAAGTGCGCCGCCGTCGAGCCGGTGCCGAGCCCGAGCCTCATTCCGTCGGTGACGAGAGCCGCAGCCCTCTCCGCTGCGGCACGCTTCAGATTGTCGCTCACTGATGTTTCCTAACGATTGACGTCCTCATGGCGAAATCGGTCCCGCTGGCCTCTAGCACGTGATCGCCCTGATAAGAAAGATTGTTTCATAGCCTTCAGGCGCGTCGAAAAATCCCGTTACGGAATGGTTCACGGACGCTGCGGCGAGGCTCCCGTTCCCGGCCTGACGCTCGGCGTGGGTCCGGGAGCTGCGGGCTGCGCAGCCTGGGACGAGGGGTTGGTCTGCGGCGTGCACACCACCTTTTCGTCGAAAACGTAGCAAATGCTCATGTCGCCGGTGCGATAATTGACCCGGAAAACGCCGCCTTCCCGCTCGTGGCGGGAGGCGACAAGCCCATACTCGCCCGGGGTTTGCGGTCCGGCGCCCTCGCCATAGCCGAAGCACAGGGTCACGCCGATCGTCCCCTCCTGGAGGCCATACTGGCAGGAGCTGACCTCCCCGGTGATACGATCGATCCGGTAGATCCGGTTCAGGTCGGTCTGCGGCGCGGGCACGAAATCATAGGGAGCGGCAAAGGCGGAAACCGTCAGGCTTCCCAAGACGAGAACCGACGATAGATACGCCAGAGAACCAGCAAGCCGCATTCATCACTCCATTCGGTAAGAACGAATCAACCATAGGACCATATCATCCCTCATGCTTGATTCCCTTGTCCTGTGCAGGTAGCCGACCTCAATGGCCATTCATAGCCCGTCCCGCGCTCCGCGCATTGCCCCGCCCATCGTCGTGTTCGATCTCGATGGAACACTGGCCGATACCGCCGGCGATCTCGTCGGAACCCTGAACGTGATCCTGGAAGGCGAAGGCCTGGCGCCCCTACCGGTCGAGAAAGCCCGCGACATGATCGGCGCGGGTGCACGCGCCCTCATCGAGCGGGGCTTCGAGGCGGCAGGAAGAGAGCTCGCCCCGGCCTATCTCGACGACCTCTTCCGGCAGTTCATGGTCCATTACGGGGAGAATATCTGCGTCAGGACCCGGCTCTACCCGGGCGTCGAGGCGGCGCTCGACCGGCTGGAGGCGGCGGGCTTCATCCTCGCGGTCTGCACCAACAAATTCGAGGAGCATTCCGTCAGGCTGCTCGACGCGCTCGGCATCGGCCACCGTTTCGCGGCCAATTGCGGCCGTGATACCTTTCCCTGTTTCAAGCCGGACCCGCGTCACCTGACGCTCACCATTGATCGGGCCGGCGGCAATCCCCGCCGGGCGGTCATGGTCGGGGATTCGCGGACCGACATCGCCACCGCGCAGGCGGCGCGCATCCCGTCCGTCGCGGTGCCGTTCGGCTATACGGAGATTCCGGTCCACAAGCTCAACCCGGATGTGGTCATCGACCATTTCGACGAGCTGTTCGACACCGTCGGCCATCTCCTGCGACTTGCCGCGGCATGAAGGCGCCCGGCATCGACGATGCCGAACACGCAAATGTGATGATGACTGCCAGGAAGAAATGGTGGGCGCGACAGGGATTGAACCTGTGACCCTTCGCGTGTGAAGCGAATGCTCTCCCGCTGAGCTACGCGCCCTGACCAGCGCCTTCTAAAGTCCTTGATCCCCCGGCGTCAAGCCATACCGGCACAAGACGCAGAAGTTTTGGCATTCGCCAAATGTGTCACCGTGACCTTAACCCCTTGCTTACGACAAGGCGAAAAGACGGCAGCGCAGCCCTAGGATTTTGCGAGAAAGCGCTGTTATTGAGCGGATCCGAAACGCGGCTATTGCGTTTAACAAACACAAAACCCGTATCAATCCTGGTTATTCTGAGGCAAACATGGGACGCACCCGCGCCGCCCTGCTCGGGCTTGCTTGTGCCTTCGCCGCTCTTGCGACGCCGGCCGCAGCTTTCACCGCTATCGACCCTCTCACCCGTCAGCCGCTTTATAGCCCTGAGGAATCGCTCAACGCCCAGGCGTCCCCGGTTCCGCGCCAGATTGTCGCCTTCGATAGCCGTTATGCACCCGGCACGATCGTCGTCTCGACCAGCGAGCGCCGCCTCTATTTCGTGCTCGGCGACGGCAGGGCGATCCAATACGGCGTCGGCGTCGGCCGTCCCGGCTTCCAATGGGGCGGCGCCCATTCCGTCACCATGAAGCGCGAATGGCCGGATTGGCGCCCACCGGCCGAAATGCTGAGGCGCCGTCCCGATCTGCCGCGCTATATGGCCGGCGGCCCGGACAATCCCCTCGGCGCCCGTGCGCTCTATATCGGCAGCACCATCTACCGCATCCATGGCTCCAACGAGCCGGAGACCATCGGCGAGGCCGTGTCCTCGGGCTGCATCCGCATGACGAACGAAGACGTGATGGATCTCTATGCCCGTGCGAAGGTCGGTGCTCGCGTCGTCGTTCAGCGGTAACGTTCATTGCCGCTCTGAGGCCACGCTCTTGTCATTCCGGGGCTCCGCTCGCGCGGCCCCGGAATGACGGGGGCGCACTCCGGTATGATAGTCGATCTCATCGCTCGCGCGACAGGCCCTTGGCGGCAAGCTCGTCGAGATAGGCCTGAAACCGCTCCCGCTGCTCGGTACCGAGCTTGTGCAGATAATCCCAGCCGTAGATTCCGGTATCGTGCATGTCGTCGAAAATGAGCTTCACGGCATAGTTGCCGATGGGCTCGACGCCGATGATCTCCACATTGCGCTTGCCGGGCACGGTCTTGCGCTCGGCTGGGCTGTGCCCCTGAACCTCGGCCGAAGGGCTCGTCACCCTTAAGTATTCGGCGGGAAGGTCGAAGGCCGCGCCGTCGTCGAAGACGATGCGCAGGTTTCGCTTGTCCTTGGCAAGGCGAAGCTCGGTCGGCCAGCGTTCAGACGCCATGTTCGGCCTCATTTCCATGGTTTGTGATTTGACGCTTGCTGCTTGATAATTACCTTGAAGGCAAGCTTATCGCCGTGACGCCGACAAAGGAACGTCTCCATCATGTGGGGAGAGAAGACCCTGCCAACACTGCCTGAGTCCAACCGCCCTCTGGTGGACCCGTTCGGCCGCGGCATTACCTATCTGCGCGTGTCGGTGACGGATAGGTGCGATTTCCGCTGCGTCTATTGCATGTCGGAAGACATGGCCTTCCTGCCCAAGCGCGATCTTCTGTCCCTCGAAGAGCTTGACCGGATCTGTTCCGTCTTCGTCGAGAACGGCGTGCGCAAGCTGCGCATCACCGGCGGCGAGCCGCTTGTGCGGCGGGACATCATGACCCTGTTCCGCTCTCTCTCGCGGCATCTCGATTCCGGCGCGCTCGACGAACTCACCGTCACCACGAACGGTTCGCAGCTCGCCCGCCACGCGGCGGAACTGGCCGCCTGCGGCGTGAAACGCATCAACGTATCGATCGACACCCTCGATGCCGCCAAATTTCACAGCATCACCCGCTGGGGCGATCTGACGAAGGTCATGGCCGGTCTCGACGCCGCCCAAGGAGCGGGCCTGAAGATCAAGATCAACACCGTCGCGCTGAAAGGCGTGAACGAGGATGAGATCGAAACGCTGATGGAATGGGCCCATGGGCGCGGCATGGATCTCACCCTGATCGAGGTGATGCCGCTGGGCGAAATCGACGGGCAGCGCATCGACCAGTTCCTCCCCCTCTCGATGGTTCGCGCACGGCTCGCCGAGCGCTATACGCTGAATGAACTCGACGATCGCACCGGCGGCCCAGCCCGCTACGCGCGCGTCGGCGAAACCGGCGGCAGGCTCGGCTTCATCACGCCGATGACGCATAATTTCTGCGAAAGCTGCAATCGCGTGCGGCTGACCTGCACGGGACAGCTTTTCATGTGCCTAGGACAAGAAGACGCCGCCGATCTGCGCGCACCGGTCCGGGCGTCGAGCGGAAACGAAGCGCTTCAGCAGGCCATTATCGAGGCCATATCCCGCAAGCCCAAGGGACACGACTTCATCATCGACCGTCGCCACGCGCGCCCGGCCGTCAGCCGCCATATGAGCTTAACCGGTGGTTGAGACTGTAAGAATACTATCCCGGAATAGTATTGGCGCGAGACAATCGTTGACTATTCAAGCGGTTCAAGGAATATCCCGGGCGACATTCAAGGCCGCGGCATCGTGATCGTATCGAGTTTTGGACGACGACTGGCAGTACTGGCAGGCCTTTTCCTGTGGCTTGGATCGGCGTTTTCCGCCATGGCCCAGGACAAGCCGCAGATCCGCATCGCCGTCGAGGGCGCCTATCCGCCGTTCAATTACATCGAGAACAACGAACTTCAGGGTTTCGAGGTCGATCTCAGCAAGGCGCTGTGCGAGGCCATGAAGGCGGATTGCGTGCTCGTTCAGCACGAATGGGACAGGATCATTCGCGGCCTTATCAACCGCGACTACGATGCGATCATGTCGTCTCTCGAAATCACCGACCGGCGGCAGAAGCGGATTGCCTTCTCCAAGCCCTATTATCGCATTCCCGCCATCTTCATCGCACGCAAGGACAACGCCATCGGGACCGCAACGCCGGCGACGCTGGCGGGCAAGAAGATCGGTGCAGCGGATCGCAGCGACCACGCTGACTACCTCAGGCAGTTCTACAAATTTTCCGAAATCATTCCCTACAGCTCCCCCGTCGAGGCCAATCTCGACCTCCTGGTCGGCCGCATCGACGCTGTGTTCGGCGACAAGCGCTCGCTCACCGCCTTTCTCGGAACCCGGGAAGGCGATTGCTGCCGCATTGTTGGCGGCTCGCCTGCCACGCCGGCCTATAAGCGCCAGTTCTACGGGATCGGCTTACGCAAGGAAGACCAGGATCTGAAAAACCGGTTCGACAGCGCCATCGATCAGGTCATCGCCGACGGCACCTATGACCGCATCCGCGCCAAGTATTTCCCGTTCGACATCAAATAGAACATTAAATAAATCATTTTCGCTTTCCCTGGATCGGAAAACGCCCGGAGAGGTTTGACCCCCGCGCGCTCTCTCCATAGAACCGGAAATGACGGTTCAGGGAGCAATCGATGACGAAGGTCAGTTTCATCGGTCTGGGTGTCATGGGCTATCCCATGGCGAGACATCTCAAGGCGAAGGGCCATGAGGTGACGGTGTATAACCGCACGGCCTCGAAGGCGGACCAATGGGTTTCCGAGAATGGCGGCCGCGCCGCGAGGACACCCCGCGAAGCGGCCGAGGGCCAGGATTTCGTCTTCGCCTGCGTCGGCAACGACGACGATCTGCGCCAGATCACGCTCGGTCCGGACGGCGCTTTCAACGGCCTGCGGCCGGGCACGATCTTCGTCGATCACACCACCGCTTCCGCCGAGGTGGCGCGTGAGCTTTACGAGGAGGCGAAGAAGAAGGGCGCATCCTTCATCGACGCGCCGGTTTCCGGCGGGCAGGCCGGCGCCGAGAACGGCGTGCTCACGGTGATGTGCGGCGGCGATGCTGACGCCTACGCCAAGGCCGAGCCGGTGATCATGAGCTTCGCCCGCGCCTGCCGCCTCATGGGCCCCGCCGGCGCCGGGCAGCTGACGAAGATGATCAACCAGATCTGCATCGCAGGTCTCGTCCAGGCGCTCTCGGAAGGCATCCATTTCGGCAAGAGAGCCGGGCTCGACATCGAGGCGGTGCTCGACGTGATTTCCAAGGGGGCCGCCGGATCCTGGCAGATGGAAAACCGGGGCAAGACCATGAACCAGGGAAAATTCGATTTCGGTTTCGCGGTCGACTGGATGCGCAAGGACCTTGCGATCTGCCTCGCAGAAGCGCGCAAGAACGGCGCCAGCCTTCCCGTGACCGCCCTCGTCGACCAGTTCTACGCGGACGTGCAGGCGAAAGGCGGCAACCGCTGGGATACGTCGAGCCTGATCTCCCGGCTCGAGCGCTAAAATATCGTGCGAAGGAAATCGACAGGATCAGATCATGAGCCTCGAATCCGTTCGTGCCTTTTTTGCCGAAAAGGCTCCGGACCTCTCGATCATCGAACTTGAGACGAGCACAGCCACCGTCGCCCTTGCTGCCGAGGCTTATGGGGTCGAGCCCGGGCGGATTGCCAAGACGTTGTCGTTGCGGGCCGGCGAGCGCATCGTCCTGCTCGTGACCCGGGGCGATGCGCGATTGGACAACCGCAAGGCCAAAGCGGCATTCGGCGGCAAGCCCCGGATGCTGGATGCTGATACGGTCCAGGAGCTGACCGGCCATCCGGTCGGAGGAGTCTGCCCGTTCGGGCTGGCGACCCCCCTGCCGGTCTATTGCGACGTGTCGCTCCGCGCCTACGATGAAGTCGTGCCGGCCGCGGGCTCCATCCATAGCGCCGTGCGGATCGAACCGATGCGCATGGCCGAACTGGTTGGCGCGGAATGGGTCGATGTATGTCAGGACGATGCGCCCTGAGTTCGATCCGGAATCGTTATCCTCGCATCCGCGCGGCATGCGGCTGCGTTGAGGATCGGCGCTTCTGATCCAGGAAGTCGCGCATGGCCGTGATCGTGGCGGCGAACCGGGCGGATCCCGAAGGCAGGCCCCTGTCACCTTGCCGTCATCCATCGGACGTCAGTCTGTCATGGGTGGGATTTAATCGCGGAGGGCCCGCTGTAGGAGAGCCCCGATGCTACGCAAACACCTTCTCGCCACCACGACCGCCGCGCTGAGCCTTGTCTGTGCCCTGCCGGCTCTTGCCCAGGAATCCCCTGCCCCGCTCAAAGTCAAAGCGGTGGAGTTCACATCGACGCCAGCTCCCGCGACTGAAATGGAGATGGCGACCGGCTATACCCGCTCCGAAGCGATCGTGACTCTCGAAGACGGCACGAAGAAAACCTTTCCGCTGAGCTATCGGGTTCTGCACCGTTCCGGCGACTACATGAAAGGCTGGTATGCCGGCCTCGTCGTCGACAAGAAGGGCGAGCCCATCATGCGCACGGCTCCCGACAGCAAAGGCAACGTGGCGGTCGGCCCCTTCGCGGCGGCGGGCGCGGACGCTTCCTCGATGCTGGTGATCCCCAACGCCAAGGTGGATGGCGTGAAGGGCCATACGGTTTTCCTCATCAACCATCTGGAATACGACACGGAAGGCAAGAATGCCGATCCGTCGAAGCCGCCGGTCGATCTCTATGGCCAATTGCCCATGGCCATGAACCTGACGGTCCTGGACCAGGATCCCAAGACCGGAATCCTCACGCCCATCAAGCTCACGAACGTGGACTTCTCCAGCGTCGATGGGCTCTGGATCCCCTGCAACGGTTCGACGACGCCCTGGATGACCCATCTCGGCAGCGAGGAATACGAGCCCGATGCGCGCTTCTACGAAAATAAGCCGCTCGAGGCCATGAACCTCTATCTCGGCACCGTGGGCAAGACCGCGGCCGAGGGTGGCGCGAAGCCCTATCAGTATGGCCATCTCGTCGAAGTCACGGTCCAGCCCGACGGTTCGACGAAGGTCGCCAAGCACTACGCCATGGGCCGCTTGGCCTTCGAACTCGGCGACGTGATGGCCGACCAGAAGACGGTCTATTACGGCGATGACGGCGACGATGTGATCCGCGCCATGTTCGTGGCGGACAAGCCGGGCGATCTCTCCGCCGGCACGCTCTATGCCGCCAAGTGGGTGCAGGAGCAGGCCTCCGGCTTCGGCAAGGCGAAGCTGCAATGGATCAATCTCGGCCACGCCACCAATGACGAGATCAAGGCGATCATCGACAAGGGCACGAAGTTCAGCGACATCTTCGAGACGGCGACCGCGGAAGCCGTCAAGGCCGATCCGGCGAAACATGCCGGCTTCAAGGCGATCTACGTCTATGCCGGCACGGGCGGCAAGACCACGACCGAGTATCTGAAGGTGAAGCCCGGCATGGAAAAGGCCGCGGCCTTCCTCGAGAGCCGCCGCTATGCGGCCCTGCGCGGGGCGACGACCGAGTTCACCAAGATGGAAGGCCAGGCACATAACGCGGCCGACAAGAAGCTCTACACGGTCATCTCCTACATCCGCAAAAGCATGATCGACGGCCAGAACGAGGCGCGTCCGCAGGACGACATCAAGCTCACCGGCGACGAGAAGGACCTCACCTGCGGCGCGGTTTACGAGAGCACGCTGATCGGCGGCCAGAAGGACGCGGATGGCAAGCCGATTTCGAGCGACTGGGTGGCCGCCGACATGAACGCCCTCGTTTACGGCGCGAGCCAGCCGAAGGATGCGAAATCCGGCAAATACGACAAGTGCGATACCGAGAAGGTGGCCAACCCGGACAATGTCCGTTTCTCGGAGGCCATGCGCACGCTCTTCATCGGCGAGGACTCGGGCAACCACCTCAACAACTTCGTCTGGGCCTTCAATGTCGACACGGGCAAGCTCGCCCGCATCTTCAGCGGTCCCGCCGGCGGAGAGAACACGGGCCTCAGCGTGTACGACAACGTGAACGGCGCCGCCTACATCACGGGCAACATCCAGCATCCGGGCGCCACTGAGGACCTCGGCAAGTACCCGCCGGAGGTGAAGGACCGGTTGCGGCGCATGGTGGATGAACGCGGAGCGGTCGGCTATTTCAGTGGCCTTCCGGCCATGGTGCGCGCAACACCCCGTTCCTGATCCAGACGTTTCAGCAATGCATAGTGGCCGGCTTCTCAGCCGGCCATTTTTCATGCGGTCTATTACAATGTCATCCGCCCTTCCGGTGGTGGCGGCCGGCAATTGCAGGCCCAAGTCCAGCTTTCAAGTACAGCTTCCTGCTATGCAGATGAGCCCTTGCTCCGCACGCGAATGATCTGCCGTCTTAAATCCAACAAAGAAGATGGCGACGCTTGCACGCCAGCATGACCGTTCGCTGAATCAGCTCTGCCTCGCAACGCATCCGGGAGTTCGACGTCATGAGACCTGTCCCGCGTAGCGCGATCCTCTCCAGCACCACTGTTCTTGCAAGCTTCTTCGCCACCGGCCTCGCGACGGCGGCATTGGCCGCCGAGTCGATCTCCGAGCAGGATGCCCATGCCATCGGCGTCAATAGTTACGTCTATCTCTACCCTCTGGTCACGATGGACGTGACCCGCAGGCAATTGACCAATATCGAGGCCGGCAAGGAAATCGGCCGCGGCCCGATGAACACTTTCTCGAACATTGCGGAATTCCCGACGGCCGATTTGAGGGTCGTCGTCCGGCCGAATTTCGACACGCTCTATTCGACCGGCTGGCTCGATCTCACCAAGGAGCCGATGGTCGTCTCCGCCCCGAACACCAATGGGCGCTACTATCTGCTGCCGATGCTCGACATGTGGAGCGACGTATTCGCCTCGCCGGGCTGGCGTACCACCGGCACGGAAGCCGCCAGTTGGGCCGTCACGCCGCCCGGCTGGACCGGAACGCTGCCGGCCAATGTCACCCGCATCGACGCGCCGACGCCCTATGTCTGGGTCATCGGCCGCACGAAGACCGACGGCCCTGCGGATTACGCCGCCGTGCACAAGATTCAGGACGGATACACGATCACGCCCTTGTCGCAATGGGGCAAGGCGGCAACTCCCGTCACCGTCAAGGTCGACCCATCGGTGGATATGAAGACACCGCCGAAGGAGCAGGTGGATGCCATGCCTGCGGACAAGTTCTTTGCCGACGCGGCCGAGGTCATGAAACTGCAGCCGCCTCACATCACCGATCAGCCGATCATCGCCAATATGAAGAAGATCGGGCTCATACCCGGCGAGAGCTTCGACCTTGCCAAGATGGACCCGGCGGTCAGGACGGCGCTTGCGAGCGTGCCGGAAGACGCACAGCGGCTGATGGCCTGGAAGCAGAAGAACCTCGGCCGCGTCGCGAACGGCTGGTCCATGAATACGGACACGATGGGCGTCTACGGCAATGATTATCTCAAGCGCGCCGTGGTCGCTCAGGTCGGGCTCGGCGCGAACCTGCCGCAGGATGCGATCTATCCCTTCAACCTCGCCGACGACACGGGCCGCCCTCTCGACGGCACGAACAATTACACGATCCATTTCGACAAGGGGGGCACGCCGCCTGCCGGTGCTTTCTGGTCGATCACGCTCTACGACCAGCAAGGCTACCAGGTCCCGAACGATCAAAACCGTTTCGCGCTCAGCAGCTGGATGCCGTTCAAGCAGAATGCGGACGGATCGCTCGACCTCTATTTCCAGAACGAAAACCCCGGCAAGGACAAGGATGCCAACTGGCTGCCTGCGCCGAAGGGACCGTTCAACCTGACCATGCGTCTCTACAGCCCGAAGATGGAAGCCCTCACCGGCCAGTGGAATCCGCCTCCCGTGGTGAAGGAGGAAACCACATCGTCGCTGCAGTCCAAGTGAAGAACGTCGCGTCAGCGCATCGTGCGGAAAAGTGGACCCGGTTTTTCGCTGACGCGGACCTTCGGTTCGCCCACAACGATGCGCTCTCGATAAAAGAGAGCATCGGATTGATCCCAAAAGTGGAATCCACTTTTGGGTCCGATGCTTTAGCGGCGGGTCATGGTCAGATAGACGATAAACCCGCCGATCCCGACCGCGAGCAGCGCCAGCACGATCTGGCGCGCTTCGCCGGTGAAGGCCGCATCGCGATACATCTTCGACAGGGCCGCCGAACGCTCCGGATCGCGCGAGACGAAAAGCCCGACGACGGCGCTCAAGGTGAGAAGGATCAGGATCCAGTAGGTGGGGCGCATGTCGCGTGTCTCCTCAGCGGCCTTCGAACCGAGGCGCGCGCTTTTCGCGGAAGGCCGTGACGCCCTCGATGAAATCGCGGCTGAATCCGGCTTCGCGCTGCAATGCGGCCTCAAGGGCGAGTTGCGTCTCGAGATCGTTCGACAGGCTTTGCGCCACGGCTTGCTTCATCAGGCGATAGGCCAGTCCCGGCCCCCTCGCGAGAGCGGCGGCAAGGGCTGAGACGTCATCGGCGAAGGACGCATCCTCGAACACCTTGGAGACGAGGCCCATGCGCTGCGCCTCTTCGGCGGAAACCGGCTCGGCCGAAAGCATCAGGGCCAGCGCCTGCTTCGGGCCGACGAGGCGTGGCAGTATCCACGTGCCGCCCGCATCCGGGATGAGGGCGATCTTCGCGAAAGCCTCCTGGAGATAGGCCGAATGGGCAGCGACGACCACATCGCAGGCGAGCGCGATGTTCATGGAGGCGCCGACCGCCGGGCCGTTCAAGGCCGCGATCGTCACCTTGGGATATTGGGCGAGCCTGAGGACAAGGGGGTTGTAGTCACGGGCGAGCGGCGGCCCGAGATCGATACGGCCCTCGTCGTCGCGCGGCAGATCCTCGGTGAGATCCTGGCCCGAGGAGAAGGCGCGTCCCTCCCCCGTCAGCACGACGACCTTGATGGCATCGTCCTGAGCATGGCGGTCGAGCGCCTGCCGCAGTTCCGCATGCATGGTGGCGTTGAGGGCGTTCAGCTTGTCGGGCCGTGCGAGAGCGATGGTTGCCACGGGACCATCGGTGGTGCAGCGCAGGGTCGTCGGACTCATGCCGTTGGCTCCTTTCCGTCGACCTTGAGCATAGAGCGGACCTGTGCGCGAAGCACGGGCAAAAGCTCAGTCTCGAACCAGGGGTTCGTCTTGAGCCAGCCGTTG
This sequence comes from Microvirga sp. 2TAF3, assembly GCF_052114965.1. Taxonomy (NCBI): domain Bacteria; kingdom Pseudomonadati; phylum Pseudomonadota; class Alphaproteobacteria; order Hyphomicrobiales; family Methylobacteriaceae; genus Microvirga; species Microvirga sp. 2TAF3. The sequence continues at coordinate 43,007 of NZ_JBFRFT010000011.1, forward strand.
TTGCGCCAGGAGGGGTGAGGAAGCGGCAGGATGTGCGGATGATGAGGACTTGCGAGAATTTCCCGCCACCTCTTGACGGTCTGTGTCAGCCCATCCCGGAAACCGTCCTCGAGATGCCAGGCCTGAGCATATTGGCCGATGAGCAGGATGAGTTCGAGATTGGGCAGGGCGGCAAAGATCGGCACGCGCCAGGTCTCCGCGCATTCCCGTCGCGGAGGCAGATCTCCGCCTTTGGAATCCTGCCCCGGAAAGCAGGCGCCCATGGGCACGATCGCCACCTGCGCGGCGTCATAGAAGGTCGGCTCGTCGAGCCCGAGCCATTCCCGCAGACGGGCTCCGGAACGGTCGGAGAAAGGGATGCCGCTGGCATGGGCCCGCGTTCCCGGCGCCTGGCTCGCGATGCAAAGCCGTGCCGAGGCGCTGCCCTGAAGGATCGGGCGTGGCTCATGGGGCAGCAGAGAACCGTAGCGCGGCGTGTCCCGGCAGATGCGGCAGGCCTTCAGGCGGCGGGAAAGATCGTCGAAATCATGCGGCGGCTTCATCCCCGGGAGATGGGAATTGAAACCATCCATATCGAGGCGCACGGGCAAGACATGTGGTCGCGCTTTCCGTTCGACGACTTCAGAACGCGTTTCGCCGCCGCCACTCATGCGGGCGCTCGAATTCACTGGCCCAGATGCCCGCGGAGCGAAGTCGGGCCTGCGCTTCCAGGAGCCGGTAGTCGCCATAGGCCACGGCATGTCCCTCCGCGACCATCTTCGCGCCGATATCCTCCCCATTGACGAAACAGCGAGCAAGCTGGCGCTGATACCGGTCGCGGCCGAACAGGCGGCATTCGACCTTCTGGCTGATGATCATGCCGATCAGCGCGTCGCGCGTCTTCTCGCCACAGAGATAAGGCCGGCCGGCCCGCATGCAGGGCTGGCTCAGTTCAGGCGCGTCGATACCCTTGAGACGGATCTTGTTCTCGCCGATGCGAATCGTATCGCCATCGACGACATAGGCCTTGCCCTCGATCACCCGCTCGCTCGGCTGCAGGAAGACGCTGGCGAAACCCGCGAGAGCCAGAGCCAGCAAGAGCGAAATCAACCCTGCATGGCGCTGGCCCAGGGCAGACCGGGTTTGGCGTAAGATAAGTCGCTTCATTCAGGGCAATCGCTCGGACACTCCGGCCTGGCCGAAAGTTGCCATGTCACGATGTACCGTAACGGCAGTTTTGACAATACCCATTGCGAGCGCTGCACCGGTTCCTTCACCGAGGCGCATGCCCAGCGCCAGGAGCGGAATCTTGCCAAGGCGCTCCAGCACATCCTGGTGCGCGCCCTCGGCCGAGAGATGACCGGCGATGCAATGATCGATGGTGGCGGGATGGATGGCGTGGAGGATCGCGGCCGCCGATGTGGCGACGTAACCGTCGAGAATCACGGGAATGCGTTGCAGGCGCGCCGCCAGGATCGCGCCCGTCATGGCAGCGACCTCGCGCCCGCCCAGGCGCCGCAGCACTTCGAGCGGGTCCTTTAAATGGTCGCGATGCCGCTCGAGCGCGCCTTCCACGGCGGCGATCTTGCGCTTCAGGCCCTCATCGTCGACGCCGCTGCCCCGCCCCACCCAATGGGCCGCAGAGCCATCGTAAAGGGCAGCGTAGATCGCGGCCGCGATCGTGGTGTTGCCGATGCCGAGTTCGCCGATGGCGAGAAGATCGGTGCCTCCGGCAATCGCCTCCATGCCGAAGGCCATGGTGGCGACGCAGGACTTCTCGTCCATGGCGGCGTCCTCGACGATATCGGCGGTCGGCATGTCGATGGCGAGGTCGAACACCTTGAAGCCGAGGCCGAGGCTGGCGCAGATCTGGTTGATCGCGGCCCCGCCGGCGGAAAAGTTCTCCAGCATCTGCCGGTTGACCTCGGACGGATAGGCCGAGACGCCCCGCGCGGTGACGCCGTGGCTGCCCGCGAAGACGCAGACGAGCGGGCGGTCCGCCGAGGGCTTGCCCTTGCCTTGCCAGGCGGCGACCCATTCGTTCAGCCATTCCAGGCGGCCGAGGCTGCCCGCAGGCTTCGTCAATTGCGCCTCTCGCAGCCGCACGGCCTCGACGGCGGCCTCGTCCGGTCCCGGCATCGTCGTGATCAGGCGACGAATATCGTCAAAGGGCGAGGTTGCAGGTGCGTTCATCGGGGGCTCCGGCCCAATCGGGCATTGCGGAAGAGGAAGAGGCGTGACCTATAGCGGTCGATCCATCCGGGGTGAAGCATGTCCGACCAATCCGAAAAGGCGCAGACCCTTTCGCAAAACGCATGGCAGAGGATCCTCATCGGGATCCTGATCGATCTTGCGCGCGCCTTGCGCTTCTATTCCCGCCTTCCCGTTCCACGCCTGCCCTGGGAGCAGGACCCTCACGCCCTGCCCGATTTCCGCCAGCTCGTCCGCGTTCTGCCTCTGGCGGGAATCGTTCTCGGACTCCTGCCTGCCTTCGTCCTGGTATTGGCCCTCGCCCTCGATCTCGGCCCCTGGCTTGCGGCGATCCTGTCGGTCGCGACGGCCACCCTGACGACCGGGGCGTTTCATGAGGACGGGCTCGCCGACACCGCCGACAGCTTCGGCGGGACGACGCGGGAGCGGCGTCTGGCGATCATGAAGGACAGCCTGATCGGCTCTTACGGCTCATCGGCCCTCATCCTGTCCTTCGCCTTGCGGATCGGGGCGCTGGCGACACTTGCCTCCCGCGTCGATTCCTCTGCGGTCTTTGCTGCCATTCTCGTCGCGGCGGCGCTCTCCCGCATGGCGGGCCTCGTGCCTCTCGTTTTCCTCCCCCCCGCCCGGCCCGACGGAGCCTCCCAGGCGGTCGGCCGACCGGCGCGGGAGAGCTTCTGGCTTGCAGCGGGATTTGCTGCCGGAATGGCGCTCCTCATGGGCATGGCGGTGCGGCTGCCCTCCTCCGGCATCGGCCTGATGCTGATGTTCTCCGCTCTTTCCGGATGGGCCCTGATGCGCCTGGCGGCGCGTCATATCCAGGGGCAGACGGGGGATGTCGCGGGTGCGGCGCAACAGGTCGCCGAGATTGCCGCGCTGATCGGCCTCTTGATCGCCATCGAACCGTAACGACATGATGGGGAACGCCATGAGCCGCGCTTCAAGCCCCTGCATTCGCGTCTGTACCCTCGATTCCGAAACCGGTCTCTGCGAGGGCTGCGGCCGCACGCGCGAGGAAATCGGCCAATGGTACCGCCTCAGCGAGGAAGAGCGCCTGCGCATCATGGCCGAGCTGCCGGAGCGCATGCGCGAGGCTTTCGCGCTGGAAGGCGAGAAGCCGGAGTGACGATGCCCGGCATTCGCAGCATCGGCGCTCTTCTCTTCCTGGCCGCCCTCCTGACCGGCCTCCTGGCCGAGGCGCCTCTGGCGGGCCTTTCGCCCGGCGAGGCGGCCGGCATTCTCGGCCTGTTCGGCCTTGCCATGTTTCTGGCCGGCTCGATCGTCGAGGGTTTCACGAAGCATTGGACCCACGGCGTTCAGGCCATCGCGGTCAGCTGCGGGTTGCTGACCGCGCTTGTCGTGACCTATGCCGCCCGCGGCGAATTGCAGATGGTCCTTGACCGTGCCATCGGCGACATTGCCGACGGCCGCACCGTGGTGTCGGAAAACGGCGAGGTGGTCGCGGCGCGCAGGACCGATGGGAGCTTCATCCTGACCGGCCGCGTCAACGGGCGTGATACCCGCTTCATCTTCGATACGGGCGCCAGCACGGTGGTGTTGCGCGCCGAACGCGCGGCGGATCTCGGCTTCAAGGAAGCGGATCTGGATTTCTCGATTCCGGTCGCGACGGCGAATGGCACGGCGCTTGCCGCCCCGGTCGTCATCGACTCGCTCACTGTGGGGTCCATCACGGAGCGCAACGTGCATGCGCTCGTCACCCGCTCCGGCGTGCTGCACGCCAATCTTCTCGGCATGAGCTTCCTTGAACGCCTCGGCTCCTACGAGGTACGCGGCAACCGGCTGATCCTGCGTGGAAAAGAAACTAGAACATGATCATGTTCTAGTTTTCTATTTCGCATGATCTTTTCGGAAAACCGGTTCCCACTTTTCGCTGACGCGGACCTCCGGTTCCGGATCCTGCTCTAAAGCATCGGACCTAGCGCATCGTGCGGAAAAGTGGACCCGGTTTCCGCATACAACGATGCGCCGCTTAAGGAAATGAGCATCGGATTGATCCCAAAAGTGGAGTCCACTTTTGGGATCAATCCGATGCTCTAAAAGTGGATTCCACTTTTAGGATCATCCGATGCTTTTTCCCCTGATGAGAGCATCGTTCTAAGCGCAAAACCGGGTCCACTTTTGCGCACGATGCTCTAGGCGATCAGGCTGATGAAGAACCGGGCGCAGACCGTCAGCAGGAAGATGCCGAAGGCGATTTCGAGCTTGCGCTTGGAGAGTCTATGCGCCAGCCGCGCGCCGACGGGGGCGAGCCACGTGCTGGTCGGGATGAAAAGCAGGAAGCCGAGCAGCGAGATATAGCCGATGGCGAGCGGCGGCTGGAGGGCGATGACGTCCGGATATTCCGCCATGCGCGGCCAGCCGGCATAGATGTAGCCGATCGCGCCGGGGATCGAGATCAGGATGCCGAGTCCCGATGAGGTCGCCACAGCCTGATGGATGGGCCGGTTATAAAAGGTCATGAACAGGTTGGAGAGCTGCCCGCCGCCGATGCCCATGAGGGCCGAGAGCACGCCGATGATCCAGCCATAGACGATCATGATGGGCTTTGCCGGCATGTCGAGCCCGAAGCGCCAGGTATCCTTGCCGAAGAGCAACCGGATCGCGGAGATGCCCGCCACCACGACGAAGACCGTCTTGAAAAGATCCGCAGGCGCATACCGGGCGACGACGCTGCCCATGATGACGCCGACCACGACCGGAACCGCCCAGACGCGCAGGATCGACATGTCGACCGCGCCTTTCGCCTTATGGGCCCTGAAGGAGCGGATCGAGGTGGGAATGATGATGGCGAGCGAGGTCCCGACGCAAAGCGGCATCCGGACTTCCTCCGGCACGCCGACGAAGCGGAAAAGCTCATAGAGAATCGGCACCGCCACAGCGCCGCCGCCGACCCCGAATACCCCCGCCAGAAGCCCTGTAATCGCCCCGGCGCCGAGAAGCGCGACAACAAGCCAGGACAGGTCGAAAAGGGAAATGCCAAACATATCGGGGAATCTCTTTGGGTCAGAGGCTGCGGATATGTGGCGGAGATCGCATCATAGGGCAAGTAGGGCGAAAGGTGCAGGCGTCAGGGCTTCGTCGCGGCCGAACGGTTGAACAGAAGAGCCTGCGGGTCGGCGCGCGCGGTTTCGTCCGAACAGGCTTGCGGCCCCAGATGGCCGGAGAGCTGCGGATAGCGCTCGGCGAGTTGCGCAAGGGTAATGTGATCGGGGATGCGGGGATGGGCGACGCAGACCGCGCCGGCCGGACTCCAGCCTGCCTCGAAGGCCATGGTGTCGGACATCGAGGCAGGTGCCTGGATGCCGAAGCGATCATAGACGTCGATGGACATGCCGTCCCTCGTGGTCGGCCGGTCGTCGCCTCCGTAATCGGCCCGGATCATGTGGATGCAGGCGCGGAACAGGTCGCGCATGGGCACGCCATCCCTCGCCTCCCACGGCCGATAGCCCATGAGGATGCACTTGCCCTCGGCGCCGCTGGTACAGGTGAGATTGAAACCGCCCGCACCATCCGGCACGGGAAAGCCTGCACGGCGCCCTTTGATGTCGGGCCTGCAGAAATCCTCCGACGCATGACCGGGCGATTGAATGGAGAGGCGATAGAGCAGCAGCGGCCCGCCTGCGGCCGAGGCATCCTCCTCCAAGCCATCGATCCGGACCTGCCTGTCTCCCGTGCTTGTCGCGAGCATCAGACGCAGGCCGACCAGCATTTCCCGGCGCAGGACACGACCGTCGTCGAGCCGAAGCACGAATTCGGGACCTTCGGCCTGCAACCTTCCCCCGAGCCCGAACGCCGCGCCGGTCAGGGCAGCGCCACAGAGCACGAAGCAGCAGCAAACCGCACGGAAGAGGAAATGCATAGACATGGAGCGGGCCCCCACTCAACAAGGGGGCCCATCCTTGAGAATTGAGGCTTAGTACAGCGTGACCACAGTGCCGTCCTGCAGAACGGCGGCCTTGAGCTGAGCGGCATCGGTCTCAGCGCCATTCGCGGCGCGGCCATTGAAGGCCAGACCATTGAAGGCCAGACCGTTGAAGGCCAGACCGTTGAAGGCCAAACCGTTGAAGGCCAGACCGTTTGCCAGTTCCAAGGCTCCCGCTCCCGACGCGGCGGACAGGCCGATGGCGGTGGCAAGGATGATGGCATAGGAGCGAATACGCATGGTGGTCCTCCTTTATGTGAGGCACGGCCTCGCGGTAGCCTCGCCGCGCCACATAAGAAAATAACACAAACGTTATATCAGTAAAGAATAATGTGATAAAATTCCGCAACCAATTGTAACAAATAGCACTTGCTGGCACTCAACCCACTTCAGACTGTACAGATTGTCGAAGGCCGGCTCGGCAGGATTGGAGCGTCACGGGCGCCTAGCGGCCCCTCACGAGAACTTGCTCAAGCTACGTTCTCCAGACGTGCCGTCGCCCGCGATACATGGGCCACGGCCTCGCGCAGGGTCTCCAATCCAGCGCCGGGCTTGATCGCCTCGGTCGCCAGATGACGGCGATAGGCCCGGGCGCCGGGACGGCTCGTGAAGAGGCCGAGCATGTGGCGGGTCATGGTGTGGAGGCGCTGTCCCTCGGCGAGGCGGGCGGCAACATAGGGCTCGTAAACCTCGACGGCCTCGAAGGCATCCGCCACCGGCGGCTCTTCGCCGTAAAGTTCGCGGTCGACCGAGAGCAGGATTTCCGGCTCCTGATAGGCCACGCGGCCCAGCATGACGCCGTCCACATGCTTCAGGTGCTCGTGCACCTCCGCCATGGTCCGAATGCCGCCATTGATGGCGACGGGAAGGCTCGGGCGGGCCTGCTTCAGCCGGTAGACGCGGCCATAGTCGAGCGGCGGGATATCCCGGTTTTCCTTGGGCGACAGGCCCTGAAGCCAGGCCTTGCGGGCATGGACCGTCAGTTCGTCGCAGCCGGCAGCGACCACGGCGTCGGTCAGCCGGTTCAGGGCCTCTTCCGTATCCTGATCGTCCACGCCGATCCGGCATTTCACCGTCACGGGCAGTGACACGGCCCCCTTCATGGCGGCGACGCACTCGCCCACCAGCGCCGGCTCCTGCATCAGGCAGGCGCCGAAGCGGCCGTTCTGCACCCGGTCGGAGGGGCAGCCCACATTGAGGTTGATCTCATCATAACCGAAATCGGCGCAGATCCGGGCGGCCTGCGCCAGCTCCGCCGGATCGGACCCGCCAAGCTGCACCGCCACCGGATGCTCGGCATCGTCGAAGCCCAGAAGCCGCTCGCGTGGACCGTGGATGACCGCGCCCGTGGTCACCATCTCGGTATAGAGTCGCGCCCGGCGCGACATGGTGCGATGGAAGACGCGGCAATGCCGGTCCGTCCAATCCATCATGGGGGCCACACTCAAGGTTATGTCATTCAACGACAACAACTTTTCCTCTTCCGCCCAGAGGCAGTGCAGGTTCGGATGTCCAAATAAAGGGTTGGCTATAGCGCCGATGTAAGGCGAAAGCGCCGGTTTTGCACCAAAAAATGCAACGCGCCGGCAAGCATGCCATTCGTCTCAGGCGGTGATCGGCGCTTCAATCGTACAGACGACACCGCGCGGCATGAATTCGATGGCGACTTCGCCCTCCAGATCACGCGCCAGGCTGCGCTCGATGAGGCGGAAGCCGAAACCCTTTCGGTTGGGTGGGTGGGCTGGCGGGCCGCCCTCCTCCTCCCAACGCAACCGGAGGTGAGGCGGATCGGTCGATGCATCGACCGACCAGACCACCTCGATCCGGCCGGCGTCGTTGGACAACGCTCCGTATTTGACGGCATTCGTCGCGAGTTCATGCAAGGCGAGAGACAGATCGAGCGCCATGCGGGAGGACAGCTTGAGTTCCGGTCCCGCGACGCTGAATCGCTCGTGCGCCGCACTCTGAAACGGCTCGAGCGTTTGAGCGACCAGCTCGCGGATCTCGGCTCCCTTCCAGTTCTCGCGGATCAGCATGTCGTGGGTACGGGACAATGCCATCAGCCGTTGCTCGATGGCATTGCGTGCTTCCGCCTGGCTGGTTGCGTGCCTCAAGGTCTGCGAGACGATGGATTGAACGGTCGCCAGGGTGTTTTTCACCCGGTGGTTCAGCTCGTTGATGAGAAGCTGCTGATATTCCTCGGCCCAGACCTGATCCGTGACGTCACTTCCTTCGAGGAAGATGCCCGTGACCTTCCCGCCCCGGTCCCGGATGGGCTGATAGACGAAATCGAAGAACGCTTCCTCTATGGGACCTCCCCGTTGTTTCTGAAGCCGCATGGGCATCTGGCGGCCGACGAAGGGCTGGCCGGACTGGTAGACTTCGTCGAGCAACTCGAAGAAGCCTTGTCCCTCAAGCTCGGGCATGGCCTCGCGCACCGGCCTTCCGATGAGGTCGCGATAGCCGACGACCTGCTCGTAAGCGGCGTTGACGATCTCGAAAACCAAATTGGGTCCCCGCATGACGGCGATGAAGCCCGGTGCCTGGCGAAACAGCTCGGCGAGCCGTTCGATTTCCCCTCTCAAAGCGACATTGTCGTCGACGATCGGAGTCGTTTCCATCCCGACGCCAATAAGGCCGGAAACGGAATTCGCCTCACCCCGCAAGGGGCTGAGCGAAAAGGTGAAACGGGCCTGCTCGGGATGAGTTTTGCGCGAGATCTGGAGAGGCAGATTTTCGCGAAGCATCCCCCGGCCGCCAAGCGCGGCGCAGACCAACGGATCGATCTCGCTCCAGATCTCGGACCAGACCTCGCGAAGAGGCATGCCGATGGCGGACGGATGCTTCGCGCCGAGCAACGGGATGCAGCTGTCGTTGTAGAGGCAGATGAGTTCCGGCCCCCAGGCCACGAACATCGGAAGGTTTGAGTCGAGAATGAGTGCAACGACCGTCCGCAAAGTCTGCGGCCAGCTATCCGGCGGCCCGAGGGGCGATGACGCCCAGCGATGCGCGCGCATCAGCGCAGCGGTCTCCCCGTCTCCATCAAAGAAATCGTGACTGTCGGAATCAGGATCAGCACGCATCGCAATGACCCTTGCCCCTCTTCCGCCAAGTCCAGGCTATGGCGATGGTTCCGTAAGGGCGGCAATGTCACCCAGCCCCTTTTGAGGGATGATTGGCGAGGGATGATTGGCCTGCGGATCAGATCAGCGCAGCGATTTTCGCATCCAGAAATTTGGCGGCGTCGCGGGGAGCGAGCTTCACCTGAAGGTCGCGCTGGCCGCCATTGATGAAGACGCTGGCATGGGCGAAGGCGGATTCCTCGATCAGGGTCGGCACCCGCTTCTTCTGTCCGAAAGGGCTGATGCCGCCCACGTGATAGCCCGTCATGCGCTCCGCATCGGCGGGCTTCATCATCTGGGCCGCCTTGCCGCCAAGCGCCGTCGCCAGCTTCTTCAAATTCACTTCCTTGTCGGAGGGCACGATCACACAGGCAGGTTTGCCGTCCACCGTGACCATGAGGGTCTTGAGGACCGTGCTGGGATCGGCCCCGATCGCCTCCGCCGCCTGGAGGCCGATACGCTCGGCCTGCGGGTCGTAATCGTAGGTGTGAACCGTGAAGGAGATACCCGCCTGCTGGAGAGCGAGCGTGGCGCGGGTGGTCTTGGACATGGTGGCTTAAAAGAAAAAGCGGGCGGGTCGATCAGTGATCGTGCTTGTGCCCGTGGTGATGGCCGCATCCGCAGCCTGGACCATGGTCGTGATGATCGTGGTTGTGATCATGGGCGTGCTTGTGGTCATGGTGAGCGTGATCATGATGCGCATGTCCATGGTCATGGCCATGATGATAGTGGTCGTGGTCGCAGTGATGGGCGCTCTGCTCCGGCTTGAAGGGCCGGTTCACGGGCGTTGCCGTGCAGCCCTGCCCGCGGGCCAGTTCGGCCAGGGCGGGATTGGCCTCGATATAGAGGGCGTCACCGGTGAATTCGGCGAGGCCGTGCTGGCTGCCGAGATGCCAGGCCAGGCGCATGAGGCGCAAGGGGTTCTCGGCCCGGACCTCCAGCAGAGGCTCCGCCGCCGCCTTCACCTGCACCAGCCGGCCATCCTCGAGCCGCAGGGCATCGCCGTCATTGATGGTGGTTTCCATGTCGAGATCGAGATGAATCTCGGTGCCGGCCTCACCCTTGAGATGAGCGTGACGACGGCCGCGCGCCGCATGATCGAGCGTGATCGTATCGACGATCCGATCGGGCTTCACGGCGGCTTTTCGGACGATGGTGGTGACGCGGGGCATGGGCTGTCTCAAAAGAAGAAATGTTCGGGCTTGGTAGATAGGGAGCGGAGGCGGGCTTGCTAATAGCTCACCTTGTCCGGCTTTTCGGCCCAGGCGTCAAACACCGCCTTGGCTTCCAGGCTCGGGACATGATCCATGGGAATGATGCGCTCGGAGGCCGGCTTGGGAATCTCCTCGTAGATCAGGCTGTCGTCAAAGCCGATCCGTGCCGCGTCCTCGCGGGTATTGGCATAGACGATGCGGGAAATGCGGGCCCAATAGGCGGAGGCCAGGCACATGGGGCACGGCTCGCAGCTCGTATAGAGGGTCGCCCCATGGAGCGCGAAATCACTCACCGCTTCGCAGGCGCGGCGGATCGCCGTGACTTCCGCATGCGCCGTCGGGTCGTTGGCGGAGGTCACCCGGTTCCAACCCTCGGCCAGAACCTTGCCGTCGCGCACGATCACGGCCCCGAACGGGCCGCCGGCCCCGTCGCTCATATGCTCACGCGAAAGGGCGATAGCGCGGGAAAGGTAGCGCTGATCTTCGGTTTTGATATCGCTCATGAGGCGTTTTTATCGTCTGGCGGGACCGGAAGCGAGACTTTTCGGATCATCCTGAAGAGCGAGGCGCCGAGGATGACATTGGGAATCGCGCACCTGCAGAAGCTGGGCGGTGACGGAGGCTGCGATCACGGCAGGTTCCTTGCCCGCGATCCCGGGAAGCCCGATGGGGCAGGCGAGCGAACCCAGGCGCTCCTCCCCCAGCCCCAGCTCCCGGAAGCGCTTTTCGAACCGCGCCCGCTTCGTGGCGCTGCCGATGAGGCCCACATAGGGAAAACCCCGGCTCAAGGCGGCGGCGGTAATCGCCATGTCGAGGGGATGGTCGTGGGTCATCACCAGGATGAAGGCATCCGGCGGCGCCCCGGCGATTTCCGCCTCGGGATCCTTCAGGAGCACCGGCTTGGCATTGGCCGGAATATGGGAGGGGAAGGCATCCTCCCGCGGGTCGAGCCAGCGGACGGAGAAGGGCAAGGGAGCGAGCGCCAGCACCAGGGCGCGCCCCACATGGCCCGCTCCGAAAAGCAGAACGGGCGTGCGGGCCTCGCCATGAATCTCGCGCCACTGCGTCCAGGAATCGTCGCCGACGGAGGACGAGAATTCACGCCTGACGCGGCCCTCGTCCAGGCGGCACTCGACTTCGAACAATCCGCCCCCGGCTTCCGCGGCCACCAGCGGTTCGAGATCCTCCAGATCCTGCCGGTCGAAGGTCTCGATGAGGATCTTCACCCGCCCGCCGCAGCACTGGCCGAGATCGGGGCCCAGCGCCTGATCGACGATGCGCGCGGGCTGTCGCCCTTCCTTCAGCATGTCCCCCGCAATAGCCAGCATCTTCATTTCGAGCTGCCCGCCGCCGATGGTGCCGTAAAAGGCGCCGTCGGGCCGCACGACCATGCGCGCATCCGTCTCGCGCGGCGCGGAGCCCTTGACGTCGTGCACGCTGACAAGGGCCGCGGCGCCGTGCGCCCTCAAGAGATCGGCGAGATGCCGCCAGATCCTCACCCCATCGGCCTCCCCCGCAGCGCCTCGCAGGCACGCAGGATCGCCTCCGGCGTCGCGGGCGCGTCTAGCGGCACGGGTTTCGACGGATCGAGCGCGTGGACCGCATCGGCAAGCGCGCAGAAGACGCTGTTCGCCAGCATGATCGGCGGCTCGCCCACCGCCTTGGAGCGATAGACCGTCTCCTCCCGGTTGGCATTGGGATAGAGCGCCACGCGGAAATCGGCGGGCACGTCGGAAGCGACGGGGATCTTGTAGGTGGAGGGCGCGTGCGTCAGCAGCCGCCCCTCACTGTCGAACACCAGTTCCTCCGTGGTGAGCCAGCCCATGCCCTGCACGAACCCGCCCTCGATCTGGCCGATATCGATGGCCGGGTTCAGGGATCTGCCGACATCGTGGAGGATATCCGCGCGCAGCAGCCGGTTCTCGCCGGTGAGCGTATCGACGATTACCTCCGAGCAGGCCGCGCCATAGGCGAAATAGAAGAACGGCCGGCCAGTGGCCTTCTCCCGGTCCCAGGTGACCTTCGGCGTCCTGTAATAGCCCGCCTCCGAGAGCTGCACACGCCCAAGCACGCATTTCTTCGCAAGCTCGGTGAAGGTCAGGCTCTCGTTGCCGATGAAGACCCGGTCATCGCGGAATTCGATCTGATCCTCCGGCACGCCATAGGCCTCGGCAGCGTAAGCCGCCATGCGGCGCTTGATGGCGCCGGCAGCGATCTGCGCCGCCATGCCGTTGAGATCGGAACCGGAGGAGGCTGCGGTCGGCGAGGTGTTGGGCACCTTCGCGGTGGTCGTCGCAGTGATGCGCACCCGCTCCATCGCGATGCCGAATTCCTCGGCCACCACCTGAGCCACCTTGATGTAGAGCCCCTGCCCCATCTCGGTGCCGCCATGGTTCAGATGCACCGACCCATCCTGATAGACATGCACCAGCGCGCCCGCCTGATTGAGATGGGTGAGCGTGAAACTGATGCCGAACTTCACAGGCGTCAGCGACAATCCGCGCTTCATGATCGGCGAGGACGCGTTGAAGGCCGCGATCTCCTCGCGCCGCGCGCGATAATCCGATGTGCGCTCCAGCGTCCGCACGAGTCCATGCAGCGTGTCGGTCTCCTCCACCTCCATGCCGAAGGGCGTGAGGTTCTGACCCGGCGTGTAGAAATTGGCGTAGCGCACATCGAGCGGATCGCGCCCCGTCGCCCAGGCGATCCGGTCCATCACGTGCTCGATGGCGAGCATGCCCTGCGGCCCGCCGAAACCGCGAAAGGCGGTGTTCGACACGGTGTTCGTCTTCAATCGCTTCGAGCCCACATGCACGGCGGGCATCCAATAGGCATTGTCGGAATGGAACATGGCGCGGTCGACGACGCCGCCCGAGAGATCCGCCGAATAGCCGCAACGCGCCAGATGCTCGACCGCATAGCCCTGGATGCGGCCCTCGTCGTCGAAGCCTACATTCCAGTCGCAGCGGAAATCGTGGCGCTTGCCGGTGAGGATGAAATCGTCGTCGCGATCGAGCCGCAGCTTGCAGGCGCGTCCCGTGATGCGCGCGGCGAGCGCGGCCGTGACGGCCCATTGCGTCGCCTGACTTTCCTTGCCGCCGAAGCCGCCGCCCATGCGGCGGGTCTCGCACACCACATAGGCATCGGGAGTATCGAGCACGCGCGCCACCACATGCTGCACCTCGGTGGGATGCTGCGTGGAGGAATAGACATGGATGTCGCCGTCCTCGCCCGGAATCGCGAGCGCCACCTGTCCCTCGAGATAGAAGTGCTCCTGCCCTCCGACGCGGAAATGGCCTTCGAGACGGTAAGGCGATTGCGCGATGGCGGCATTCGCATCGCCGCGTCCGAAGGCGTAATCCGGCAGCACCGTCTCGCCGCGCTCCAGCGCATCTTCGACCGTGATGCTCGGCTTCTCCGCCTCGATCTCCATCACCGCGCGCTTGACGGCGCGGCGCGCAATGTCGCGGCTCGTGGCGACGACAGCGAATATCGCCTGGCCCTGGAAGCTGATTTCCCCATCGGCGAAAAGCGGGTCGTCGCCGAAAGCGGGCGACACGTCGTTCCTGCCGGGAATGTCCCTCGCCGTCAGCACGGCGACCACGCCGGGCTGCGCGTGGACGGCCGAAACATCGAGAGACAGAAGCCGCCCACGGGCCTTGGGCGATTGGCCGATGGCCACGTGCAGCGTGCCGTCCGGCTCGCGGATATCGTCGATATATTGCGCGATGCCCTGCACATGCTTGATGCCGGAATCGTGCGGCAAAGGCTGGCGGATATGACGGAGGGACTCGCCCTGCTCTCCTCCTGCTTCCTCCTTACCCTCAAAGCCGGAGGAAGAGGTGGGCGCATCCATCTTCAATCTCTCGTTCATACCCCTACTCCGCCGCCTGAAGCGTTTCGCGCTGGCCGACGATCCGCGTGGCGCGGGTCTCGCCGGAGGCGATTTCGCTCAGAGCCTTGAAGAGAAGATTGCGGGCCAAAGTCGAACGATAGGCGGCAGACGCGCGATGATCGTCCATGGGCTGATAATCGCGCCCGATGGCGGCCATGGCCTCGCCCCAGGTGGCGGGCTCGTCGAGGGAAACTCCGGCAAGCGCCGCCTCCGTTTCGCTCGCCCGTTTCGGAATGCCCGCCATGCCGCCGAAGGCGATGCGGGCGGAGGCGATGCGGCGGCCATCGAGGGTCAGCATGAAAGCGCCCAGCGCAGCCGAGATATCCTCGTCGAAGCGCTTGGTGACCTTATAGGCGCGGAAGGCCTCATCGACCTTCAGCTTCGGCACGACGATGCGGCGCACATATTCGCCGGGCGCGCGATCCTGCCGCCGATAGGCGATGAAGAAGTTTTCGAGCGGGATGGTGCGGATGGTCTCGCCCTGGCGCAGCTCAAGCTCCGCGCCGAGCGCGATCAGGCATGGCGCGAGATCGCCGATGGGCGATCCGTTGGCGATGTTGCCGCCCACCGTTCCCGACGCGCGGACCTGGGCTGAGCCGAAGCGCCGCATGATCTCGCCGAGATCGGGATCGATGCGGGCAAGGCTCGCATAGGCTTCCGCATGCGTCGCGGTCGCGCCGATGGCGAGCGTGCCGGCGCTGTCGTCGATGAGGTCCAGCCCCGCCACGCGGCCGAGCCAGATCACCTTGTCGAGTTCGGCCATGCCCTTCGTCACCCACAGCCCCACATCGGTGCTGCCTGCCACGAGGGTTGCATCGGGATGCTGCGCATAGAGTGCGGCAAGGGACGCTTCGCTGGCGGGCGACGCGAAGAAACGGGTCGCATCGCCGACGAAAACATCCTGGCCGTCGGCCAGAGCATTGAGGTTTTGGACCGTCTGCGCGTCGTTCGCAGTGAAGGAATCGGCGGGCCCGTCGGCACATGCCTTCAAGGCCGCGTCGACGATGGGCCGGTAGCCGGTGCAGCGGCAGAGATTGCCCGCCAGCGCATCGTTGACGGCCTCGCGGCTCAGGGGCCTGTCGCCCGTGTGATAGAGGGAGAACAGGCTCATGACGATGCCGGGGGTGCAGAAACCGCATTGCGACCCGTGGCTTTCCGCCATGGCGGCCTGCACCGGATGCAGCCAGCCCTCCATCGCCAGATCCTCGACGGTGACGAGCTCCGCCCCATCGAGCTGCCCCAGCAGCAGGATGCAGGCATTGATGGGCTCGTAATGCACGCGCCCTCCGCGCACCCGTCCGAGAGCGACGGTGCAGGCGCCGCAATCACCCTCGGCGCAACCTTCCTTGGTGCCGAACTGGCGCCGCTGAAGTCTCAGGTAATCCAGAAGCGTGGTGCGTGGGTGAAAGCCGGCCACTTCGACGGGCCGTCCCTGTCGCCAAAAGCGGATCGCTTCTCTTGTCACGATAATCCTCCGCCGGTGAACCCGGCTCGTCATGGTGAGCCGGGTCGAAGGAGGGAGCAAGGCCTTTTCACCAAGAATGTCAGTGCCGGGCGATATGCCTTTAGAAGACAAAGCCCCCGGGGCCTCGAGGCTGGGGCCCGGCCTACCAGGAGCCCGTATTCGGCATCGACGCCCACGGCTCCTGCGGGGGCTTCGGTTCGCCGCGCTGGAGCAGCTCGATGGAAATATTGTCGGGCGTCCGGATGAAGGCCATGTGGCCGTCACGAGGCGGGCGGTTGATGGTCACGCCAGCATCCATCAGCTTCTGGCAGGTCGCGTAGATGTCGTCGACCCGATAGGCGAGATGGCCGAAATTGCGTCCGCCCGAATATTCGTGCTCGTCCCAGTTATAGGTCAGTTCCAGAAGCGGGGCCCTGGTGGTCTTAGACTTCTCTATGTCATCGGCAGCAGCGAGGAAAACCAGGGTAAAGCGCCCCTTCTCGTTATCGATCCGGCGGACTTCGACCAAGCCGAACTTATTGACGAAAAAATCGAGCGATTGTTCGAGGTTCGAGACGCGAACCATCGTGTGCAGATATTCCATAAACCTCTCCTTGTGGAATGCGGAAGGTGATGGCGCATTTCCAGCAGAGATCAAGTGTCGCCTCTTACGAACCCGTTGACGAGGCATCATTTACGCAAGGGAATTGATCTTTAACCTGTCTCTTCTAAAGCCCCTTGTACCGAGCTGCATCGACCCTAGTTTAAAACGAAATTACATTTCAAAAAGGTTTCGGGATGCGTACTGAGACGCCTCATGTCGTTCGTCTGGAGGATTACCGGCCCAGTGATTTCCTGATCGATCGCGTTGAATTGGACTTCCAGCTTCATCCGACGGCGACGCGTGTCACAGCAACCCTGGCCATTCGCCCCAATCCGGAAGGGCGCGCCGACGCGCCGCTCGTGCTCGATGGCGACGATGTGAATCTGAAGGCTGTAAGCCTCGATGGCCGCGCCCTGCCGGGCGGCGAATTCGAAGCCGCGCCCCAATCTCTCGTGATCAGCCAGCCGCCCCGGCGGCCTTTCACGCTCACCATCGAGACCGAGATCGACCCGACCGCCAATACCAAGCTCATGGGGCTCTACCGGTCCAGCGGCAATTACTGCACGCAATGCGAGGCCGATGGCTTCCGCCGCATTACCTACTTTCTTGACCGCCCCGACGTGCTCTCCGTCTACACGACCAGGATCGAGGCGGACCGGGACGAAGCGCCGGTCCTTCTCGGCAACGGCAACCCTGTCGAAAGCGGCATCATCGAGGGCACCAATCGCCATTACGCGGTCTGGCACGACCCGCACCCGAAACCCGCCTATCTCTTCGCCCTGGTCGGCGGCCGCCTCGGCAAGGTCGGCACGGACTTCACCACCATGAACGGGCGCAAGGTGAAGCTTGCTGTCTATGTAGAGCCCGGCAAGGAAGTCCGGGCCGGCTACGCGCTCGATGCTCTCGAGCGATCCATGCGCTGGGACGAGCGCGTCTTCGGGCGGGAATACGATCTCGACGAATTCAACATCGTCGCCGTGTCCGATTTCAACATGGGCGCGATGGAGAACAAGGGCCTCAACATCTTCAACGACAAGTATGTGCTGGCGAGCCCCGAGACCGCGACGGATGCGGATTACGCCAATATCGAAGCCATCATCGCGCATGAATATTTCCACAACTGGTCGGGCAATCGCGTCACCTGCCGCGACTGGTTCCAGCTCTGCCTGAAGGAGGGCCTGACGGTCTTCCGTGATCAGGAATTCTCATCCGATGAGCGCTCCCGTCCCGTACACCGCATCTCCGAGGTGAAGACCCTTCGCGCCCGGCAGTTTTCCGAGGATGCGGGCCCCCTCGCCCATCCGGTGCGCCCGCAGCAATACCGCGAGATCAACAACTTCTACACCGCGACGGTCTACGAGAAGGGCGCGGAGATCGTCCGCATGCTCAAGACGATGATCGGCGCTGACGATTTTCGGCGCGGCATGGATCTCTATTTCGAACGCTGCGACGGCACCGCCGCGACGGTGGAGGATTTCCTCCGGGCCTTCGCCGATGTGACCGGCCGCGACCTGTCCCATTTCGCCCGGTGGTACGAGCAGGCTGGCACGCCGCGCGTCACGGTCAAGGGAACCTATGACGAAACGGCGCAGACCTATCGGCTCGACTTCACACAGGCAACGGCGGCCACGTCGGAACAGCCCAGGAAGGAGCCGATGGCGATTCCCGTTGCCCTCGGCCTCGTCGCCCGTGACGGCGGCGTGCTCGAGACGGTCAGCGAGCGCATAAGCCCTCAGGGCGTCTTCCTGCTCGACAAAGCGCAGGACAGCCTGATCTTCTCGAATGTGACCTCCCGTCCCGTCCCCTCCCTCTTCCGCGGGTTCTCGGCGCCGGTGAAGACGTCGCTTGCCCTGTCGAATGAGGAACTGCTCATCCTTTTGCGGCACGATACGGACCCGTTCAACCGCTGGCAGGCGGCCCAGACGGTTGCGATGCGCCTGCTGGTCGGCTTGGCAACCGGCACGATGATTCCCAATGGATACTTCGACGAATTTGCTTTTGCGCTACGCGCCTTCATGGAGGCGGATGCCATGCGCGATCCGGCCTTCACGGCACTGGTTCTAACCCTGCCCGGCGAAACGGATATTGCGCAGGAGATTGCAACGGACGTCGATCCGGATGCCATTCACCGCGCCCGCCTGGAGCTGCGCCAGTTGATCGGACGGGCCTGCGCAAGCCAGTTGCAACATTTCTATGATTCCCTCGCCGATACGGATTCCTACAATCCGGATGCGGCAAGCGCCGGGCGGCGTTCCTTGCGCAATGTCAGTCTCGATCTTCTCGCTGGCGCTAATCCCGATCTCGGCGTGGAGCTTGCGGGCAGGCAGTTCGAAACCGCGAGCAACATGACCGACCGCCTTGCGTCACTCGGCGTCCTTGCGACTCTGCCGGGCGATGCGCGTGAAAACGCCATCGTGCAATTCGGCGAACGTTACCGCGACGAGCCGCTCGTGCTCGACAAGTGGTTCACACTACAAGCCGCGATCCAGGAAGACGGCACGCTCGACCGCGTGAAGCAGCTGATGAACCATCGCGCCTTTTCGATCGGCAACCCCAATCGTGCGCGCTCCCTGATCGGCAGTTTCGCCATGATGAACCAGACCCAGTTCAATCGCGTCGACGGACAAGGTTACGACTTCCTGGCCGAAATGGTGCTCCGCGTGGATGAGTTGAATCCGCAACTCGCGGCACGACTCCTGACGGCCTTCAGCATGTGGCGGATGATGGAGGAAAAACGTCGCGGGCATGCGAAGAAGGCTTTGCTTCACATTGCAGAAAATCCTAGCCTTTCCCGCGACGTAGGTGACATCGTGCAACGCTCGCTCGAAGAAACACAGGCTAAGCAATAGCTTGAAAAAAATAACCTTTTCGGCGCAATCCCCTGCCGCCATCTTCCCTAAAAAAGAATTAATTTTTTGTGTAATTAGGCCTTCGCCTAGCTAGACAAATCACTCGCTCATGATTCTATTGTTGGTGATTCGGAGAGATGCGGCACGTCCTTCCGAATAAGGACAACTAGGATTCCGAAGGGAGCATTGCATGGCGGGGGCGGCGACCGCGTGCGTACCCGCGCGTGCGGGTACGATTCTGGGGGTAACGCGATCGGACGCGAACCCGACCTATCGTAGACTCGAACAATATGAGCCTCTGCTTCGGCTAGCAGTTCCCGCCCTTCTTGCGCTCTTTCTCGTCACGCTCGCTGCAAGCGCGTGGGTTCAGGTGCGCAACGGCCGCGAGGAAACGCTTCTCGACGCCATCAGCGATATCGACGTCATCGCTTCGCTCTCCGCCGCGAAGCTCGGCAACCATAAGGCGCCGCCGAATGCTGCCGCCGCCGCGGCGCAGCTGAGCGAATTGGCGAAGGGAATGCCGGTCAGCGCCTTGTCGCAGAACCGCACCCTGCTGCTTGCCGACCAGTCGGGACTGGTGCTCGCAATTTATCCCGCATCCAAGAATGCGCCGCAGGCCTTGAATGACTTCCTGGGCGATGCACAGCCCCTCACGACCTTCGCCGACCGGGCGGGCGTGATGACGATCAGACTTGCTTCCGGCGAGCAGGGCATCGCGACCGTGCGCTCGCTTCCCGCCTCTTCCGGCCAGATCGCCGTGGTGCAGCCCGTCCCCCATGTTCTCTCCGGCTGGTGGACGCACACCATCGGGCATGTTTCGCTGCTCGGCGCGACCATCGTCGTGCTCCTCGGCATCGGCATCGCCTATGTGATGCAGGCTAACCGCGCCCGCGCCGCCGACGAGGTCTGCGAAAAGGTTCGCGACCGGATCGACTCCGCGCTCAATCGCGGGCGCTGCGGGTTGTGGGATTGGGATATCGGGCGCGGACGTCTCTACTGGTCCGATTCCATGTACGAGCTTCTCGGCTACGAGCGGCAGGACGAGTTTCTGTCCTTCGGCGAAGTCAACGCCATGATTCATCCCGAGGACCAGGACCTGTATACGCTGGCCGAACAGCTTGCCTCCGCCAGCACCTCCCTCGTCGATTACGAGTTTCGCATCCGCGCCTCGAGCGGCGACTGGGTGTGGCTGCGCGCCCGCGCGGAGCTGATGAACGATCCCGACGACGCGGCAAGCCATCTCGTGGGCATCGCGGTCGACGTCACGGAGCAGCGCGGGCTGGAAGAAAAGACCGCCAAGGCCGACGCGCGCCTGCACGACGCCATCGAAGCGATCTCCGAGGCCTTCGTGCTGTGGGATGCGAATAACCGCCTCGTCCTCTGCAACTCGAAATTCCAGAAGCTGCACGAGCTGTCGCCGGATGCCGAGATCCAGGGCAAGACTTATGCGGAAGTGATGGCCGAAGGCCGTCCGCCGGAAATCCAGCATCAGTTCATGCGCGCGCAGAAGCAGGATGTGGGCGCACGCAGCTACGAAGCGCGCTTGCAGGACGGTCGCTGGCTTCAGATCAACGAGCGCCGCACCAAAGACGGCGGCTACGTCTCGGTCGGCACCGACATCACGGCGCTCAAGCGCCACGAGCAGCGTCTCGTCGAATCGGAAAAGGAACTTATCGCGACGGTTCTCGACCTCAAGCAGTCGCGCCAGAAGCTGCAGGCGCAGACGCAGCAGCTCGCCGATCTCGCCGAGCGCTATCTCGACCAGAAGGCGCAGGCCGAAAGCGCCAACCGGGCAAAGTCGGAGTTCCTGGCCAATATGAGCCACGAGCTGCGCACGCCGCTCAACGCCATTATCGGCTTCGCGGAAGTGATGCAGAGCGGCATCTTCGGATCGCTCGGCTCGGACAAATATGAAGAATACTGCCATGATATCCGCTCGAGCGGCGAATATCTCCTTTCGGTGATCAACGACATTCTCGACATGTCGCGCATCGAGGCGGGTCGCACGAGCCTGACCAAGCAGCCGATTGAGGTGAATGCTTCGATCCAGCGGGCGCTGCGCCTCGTCAACGAGCAGATCAAGGCGAAGAATTTGTCGATCACCGTCGACGTGATCCCCGAGGACATCATCGTTCCGGCCGACGAGCGCGCCATGCACCAGATCCTCGTGAACCTGCTGCAGAACGCCACCAAGTTCACCAGCGACGGCGGCTGCATCACCGTGCGCACCCGTCAGGCAGGCGATGCCATCAACATCTACGTCGAGGACAACGGCATCGGCATCCCGGAACACGCCCTGCAGAAGCTCGGACAGCCCTTCGAGCAGGTCGAAACCGAGTTTTCGAAGAGCTACAAGGGCTCGGGACTGGGCCTCGCCATCGCCCGCTCGCTGACTGAGCTGCACGGGGGCACCTTACGCATCAGAAGCCAGGAAGGCGTCGGCACCATCGTGCTGGTCCACCTGCCGCTGACGGAAGCGACCAGCGCCGACATCGCGCTGGCGGACGCGGCGGCCTGAGGAGAGCGCGCTCAAGTTATCGTGAGATCGGTCTCTGATCCGACGGGCTTTATGGTTGGGGCGTAACGGCTCGCCTCAGCAAGTTCTCTGGCCCC
Organism: Microvirga sp. 2TAF3; assembly: GCF_052114965.1. Taxonomy (NCBI): domain Bacteria; kingdom Pseudomonadati; phylum Pseudomonadota; class Alphaproteobacteria; order Hyphomicrobiales; family Methylobacteriaceae; genus Microvirga; species Microvirga sp. 2TAF3. Next base: position 64,881 of record NZ_JBFRFT010000011.1, read on the forward strand.
TGAACCGCAATCCCATGGGGCAAAAATCGACGAAAAATAGAAACACGCACAGTCAGCGCAGCACTCGGTCGAATATTCCCCTGACCTGCCCCCGGATCTCGTTCAAATGCGTCAGCAGAATCTTCGCGTCCGGCAGCCCGGCGGCCGTGGCAAGGCGCTTGAGAATGGCAGGTGGCACATTGGCAGCATCGAATGCTCCCTCGATCGTCAGGCGCTGCCATTGGAAAATGGCATTGAACAGGCAGTGAGCCTCAGTGAGCTTTCTTGCATCGTCTTCAGGTAGAAGACCTGCCTTACAGGCCTCCTGAAAAGTCGCCTCAGGCTGAAGACCGATCAGGATCGGATGCTCCGCGCCATGGGCCAGTACAAGCGCCTGCGCGATAAAGTCGAGATCCGTCAGTCCGCCGCGGGCGAGCTTGAGATCCCACAGATTGTTGTCGCCTTTCTCCTGCGCGATGAGTTCTCTCATAGCGCGGACTTCCCTGCAAACATGCACACGGTCGCGTTTGGCGCCAACAATCTCCCTAACGGCAATTTCGGCCCGCTTTGCAAAGTCGGCATCGCCCACCAGCACACGTGCACGCGTGAGCGCCATATGTTCCCACAGGTCCGCTTCGCTCTGCTGATAGCTGACGAAACCCTTGAATTGAGAGGCCACGGGCCCCTTCCCTCCCTGCGGACGCAGGCGCAAGTCGACCTCGTAGAGCATTCCGCGCCGGGTCGGCACCGTCAGCGCCGCCACGAGACGCTGGGTCAGGCGTGTGTGATAGACCACCACGTCAAGCGGGCGCGGCCCCGAGCTTTCGCGCCTCTCCTCATCGAAATCGTAGACAACGACGAGATCGAGATCCGATCCTGCCGTGAGCTCCTTCGTGCCGAGACGGCCAAGGCCGAGAACGGCGATCTCCGCGCCCGGTACGACACCGTGTTCTGCTTCGAATTCCTTGCGCACCTTCTCGAAGGAGACCCGAATGATCGCGCCTGCGATGGCCGCATAAGCCTCACCCGCCTGCGCCGGGGAGATGATGTCGGAAAGAAGCCGCGCGCCGGTGATGAACCGCATCTGTCTTGCGGCGTCGCGGGCGCGGTCGAGGAAATCCTCGTAATCGCTGGGCCGCCCGATGATCTGCCGCACCTGCTCCTCAATGGCATCCTCGTTGACGAGCGGCACGCCGAAGGCAGGATCGATCAAAACATCGAGCACATGCGGCGACTGCGCCACCGTGTCGGCAAGGCGCGGCGCAGTGCCGAGAAGATCGGCGAAGCGCAGGCGCAAGCGATCATGCGATTGCAGGATGGTGAGGAGTTCGACGGCGGCCGGCATACGCCCGAAGGCGCGATCAAGTGCGGCCAAGGCACCGTCAGGGTCCGCCGTGCCGCCAAGAGCCGACAGCAAGGCCGGCGTGAGCTCCGTGAGCACTTCGCGGGCGCGCTGGCTCGTGATAGCGGAGCGGCGGCCGAAATGCCAGCCGCGCACGGTCTCCGCCGCTCTCTCGGGTTCGTGAAATCCGAGACGCTGGAGGGTCGCCAGGGTTTCAGGATCGTCGGTCGTGCCGGTGAAGACGAGGTTGCCCACATCGGAGGCCAGCTCCGGCGCTTCCTCGAAAAGCAGCGCGTAATGGCCTTGGACGATGCTTGCCTGATGCGTGAGAGCCTTGGAGAAAGCCTTGAGATTGGGATAGCCGCAGAACTTGGCAAAACGCTTGAGTTCCTCCTCGTCGGAGGGCAGGCGCTGCGTCTGCTCGTCCGCCACCATCTGCAGGCGGTGCTCGATGGTGCGCAGGAAACGATAGGCGTCGGAGAGTTCGTCCCGCGCCTTTTCCGTGATCCAGCCTTCGTCGTGCAGGGCCGCCAGCATGTCGAGGGTGCGCCGCCCCCTCAGGCCCGGGCGCCTGCCGCCGAAGACGAGCTGTTGTGTCTGCACGAAGAACTCGATCTCGCGGATACCGCCGCGTCCGAGCTTGATGTCGTGGCCTGCGACCGCGATCTCGTCATGCCCGCGCACCGCATGGATCTGCCGCTTCATGGCATGCACATCCTGGATCGAGGCGAAGTCGAAATACTTGCGCCAGATGAAGGGGCGCAGATCATTGAGAAAGCGCTCGCCTAAAGCGAGATCGCCAGCCACGGGCCGTGCCTTGATGAGTGCCGCGCGCTCCCAATTCTGACCGACGGTTTCGTAATAGGTATAGGCGGAAGGAAGCGAGACCGCGGTCGGCGTGGAGCCGGGATCAGGCCTCAGGCGATAATCGACCCGGTGCACATAGCCATCCGGAGTCCGCTCCTGAAGCAGTCGGGCAAGCTGCTGGGCGATGCGGGTATAGAGGGTCGCGGCCTCGGCACCTTCGGGCAGGGACTCCGCCGCCGGGTCGAAGAAGATGACAAGGTCGATATCGCTCGAATAATTGAGTTCCCCTGCCCCGTGCTTGCCCAAAGCCAGCACCGTAAAGCCGGAGCCTTCGCCGGGGGAGTCGGGGTTCGGGAGCACGATGCGGCCGAGATCCGCCGTCTCCGTCAGCACGAGATTGACGCCGCCGCTGACGGAGGCATCCGCGAATTCGGATAGAGCGCGCGTCACCTCTTCCACGCTCCAGATCCCGCCGATATCGACCAAGGCCACGAGAAGCGCGTGGGTGTTGCGGTTGCGGCGGAAGGCACGCACCACGTCGTCGCGGGTCAGCGCGCCCGATTTGAGCTCGCGGAAGAGATTGGCCTGGCTTTCGATGACGGCGCGATGGCTCTCCTCCGGCGCTTGCGCGGCAAGCCTCGCCATACGAGCGGGATTGTTGAGGATGAGCTGCCAGAGGAAGGGGGAATGATCGGCGACGGACAGGAGAAGGTCGCGAAAAAGGCCGGATTTGACCTGCGGCAGCAGCGGCGCGGCCTCGGCCTCGTCGCGGGCCCGGTCGACGAAATCCGCCAGTTGCGCCTTGGCCTTCCTGAGGTCCGAGACGGGCGGAGCCTGCTTCAGGCGGCTGAGGAGGGAAAGGTTCTGATCCGGCACGGGCGATCCCAAAAATTCTGCCAACGAATCCTGCGGCTCCGTCGAGTGTCCATGCCCCCATGCCCGAGGCAACCGAAATATCGCCGTTATGCTCGCCTGATTCAGGCAGCCGCATTCGGAGGAGGCAACTGCGGCCTTTCGGTATCCTTCGGGGGCAGCAGCAGAACGGCGCGCAGGCCGGGCCCGTTATCCTCGAGCCGAAGCACACCCCCATGGAGCCTTGCCACGGCGGCGGCAAGGCTGAGGCCAAGGCCGAAGCCGGGGCGTGAGCGGGCGGTCTCCAGGCGGACGAACCGTTCCAGAACATGGTCGCGCTCGGCCTCCGGAATGCCGGGCCCCCGATCCGCCACCGCGATCTCGACCGTGCCGTCGGCACGCTTGGCCGTGACGGTAATTGGGCGCGCCCCGTCAGTCCCGGTGGAGGCGCCGTATTTGAGCGCATTGTCGAGAAGATTGGCAACCGCCTGCCCCAGAAGCTCGCGGCTGCCATGGATCGGCAGGTCGTCTTCCACGCAGACCTCCAGCGGAACTCCCGCTTCCTCGGCCAGGGCCTCGTAGAGTTCCGCTATCCCGCTCACGACTTCGGCGGCGTAGAAATCCGACAGCTCCTCATGAGTCCCGCCGGCCTCGAGGCGCGCGATCATCAGGAGCGCGTTGAAGATGCGGATGAGGTTGTCGCTCTCCTCGATATTCGCCTCCAGCGCCGCCTTCAGTTCTTCCGGCGTCTTTGCGAGGCGAAGCGCCTCGTCGGCCTTGTTGCGCAGGCGCGTGAGCGGCGTCTTGAGATCGTGGGCGATGTTGTCCGAGACCTCGCGCATGCCGTGCATCAATTCGCCGATACGCTCCAGCATGTCGTTGAGATTGTTGGCCAGACGATCGAGCTCATCGCCGGTTCCGGCAACCTTCACGCGCCCGCTGAGGTCGCCCGCCATGATGATGCGGGTGGTCGCGGTCATGTCGTCGATGCGCTTGAGCACGCGACGGGTGATGAACCATGCGCCAGCGCAGCCGAGCACGCTGATGAAGAGAAGCGAATAGCCAAAGGCGCGGCGGATGACGTCGCGCAGGCGCGCGCTTTCCTCCATGTCGCGCCCGACGAGGAGGCGAAATCCCCCCGGCAGGCGATAGACGCGAACGAGCGCGTGACTGGCCGGTGCATCCGGCTCCTCGGTACGGGCATAATCGGTCTCGAACTGACCGGGATTGTCGATGACGCCCGCCGGCAAGGCCCCGACATTTCCGGCAACCCGCTCGCCCGTATTCGTCGTCACGAGATAGAGCGAGGCGCCCGGCGTGCGGGAGCGCCGCTCGACGATGTTGACGAGACGGCGCAGGCCGCCGATCCGGTATTGGTCGGACAGCCCGTTGATCTCGGCATCGATCGTCGACGCGAACTGGTCGGACAAAAGCCGCTGGGCGTTCCACGCCACATAGCCCAGCGCGACGAAGGCGAAGAGGGCGAAGATGACGAGATAGGCGAAGGACAGCTTGAACGCGGTAGTGCGGAAAAGCTTGCCGAGGGCCGACATCGCCGATGCGGCCGTCTTCATTCCTCACCCTCGGCACTGCCCACGCGCACCATGTAGCCCGCGCCGCGGATGGTGTGGATGAGCGGCTTGTCGAACCCCTTGTCGATCTTGGCCCGCAGGCGGGACACATGCACGTCGATCACGTTGGTCTGAGGATCGAAGTGATAATCCCACACATGCTCCAGAAGCATGGTGCGCGTGACCACCTGATTGGCGTTCTTCATGAGATATTCGAGCAGCCTGAATTCCCGCGGCTGCAGGACGATCTCGTGGCCGGAGCGCGTAACGCGGTGGGACAAGCGGTCGAGCTCCAGATCGGCGATGCGGTAGAGTGTCGGCTCTGCGCTCGGCGCGGCGGCGCGGCGACGGGCGAGAACCTCGACGCGGGCGAGAAGCTCGGAGAAGGCATAGGGCTTGGGGAGGTAATCGTCCCCGCCGGCGCGAAGACCCTTCACACGATCATCGACCTGGCCGAGAGCCGAGAGAATGAGAACCGGCGCTTCGACCTTCTGCTCGCGCAAGGATCGAATCAGGGAAAGCCCGTCGAGCTTGGGCAGCATGCGGTCGACGACGAGCACGTCGTAATCGCCCGCCTCGGCCATGGCATAGCCGTCCAGGCCGTCCGCAGAATGGTCCGCGACGTGGCCCGCTTCGCTGAAAGCCTTGACGAGATAGGAGGCCGCCTCACGGTCGTCCTCGATGATGAGAATCCGCATGGCCATGGTTATAGCAAAAAATGAGCCCAGCGGCAGACTGGCCTTGGAGGGGTTGAGGCCAGTCTGCCGCGGGCGGGAAATACCGGGCCTACGCGAGGGGTCAGGCGACAGGGGGAAGCCCGGTATCCAACTCAATTCCGAAGGGCTTCAGGCGCCCTTCGGCTGACTTCCGACCTCGACGGTCACGTTCCGCTCCCTGCCGTCGCGATAGAGCGTGAGCGACAGGGTCTTGCCGGGAGCGACCTGGGCCACCTTGCGCGAGAGATCCTTGGCCTCCTTGATGGTCTCACCGTCGACGGCCACGATGGTATCGCCGGTCTTGACGCCCGCCTTCGCGGCCGGGCTGTCCTTGACCGTGTCGGCGACGAGGGCACCCTTCGGCTCCTTGAGGCCGATCGCTTCCGCGATTTCCTTCGTCACGGGCTGCATCTGCACGCCGATGAAGCCGCGGGTCACGGATCCCTTGTCCTTGAGGGACGCCACGACCTGATCGACGGTGCCCGCCGGGATGGCGAAGGCGATGCCGACGCTGCCGCCGGACGGCGAGAAGATCGCCGTATTCACGCCTACGACCTCACCTGCGAGGTTGAAAGTCGGGCCGCCCGAATTGCCCTTGTTCACGGGCGCGTCGATCTGGATGAAGTCGTCATAGGGACCGGCGCCGATATCGCGATGCTGCGCCGAGACGATGCCCGCCGTGACCGTGCCGCCGAGGCCGAACGGGTTGCCGACCGCGAGCACCCAATCGCCGATGCGGGCCTTCTGCGACGCGAGGCGGACATAGGGGAAGTCGTTGCCGCCATCGACCTTGATTAGGGCGAGATCGGTCTTCGGGTCGGTGCCGATCACCTTGGCGCTCAGCTCCTTGCCGTCATCCATGGTCACCGTGACGTCGGAGGCATTCTCGACCACGTGGTTGTTGGTCACCGCATAGCCGTCAGCGGAGATGAAGAAGCCCGAGCCGAGAGCCTGGCCGAACTGGCGCGGTTGCTGACGCTGGCTGCGCTGGCCCTGCTGCTGCTGATCCCGGAACTGGCGGAAGAACTTCTGGATGTTGGGAGGCAGGTCGGGGGTATCAAACTGGTCGCTGTCATCGCCGTTGTCCCGGCTCGCGACATTCTGCACCTTGACCTTGACGGAGATGACGGCCGGCTTCACACGGTCGATGACATCCGCGAAGGACGGCATACCCTGGACCGGCTGAGCCATGGAGCGCAACTCGGCATGGGCGGGGGCGGGAGCAACGAGGCCACTCTCGACGGCTCCGCCGGCGATCAGAGCGGCGACAGCCGCAGCTCCGAGCCATTTGGTCATGCGCTTGCGAGCTGGCGTGGAAGCTTTATCCAACATGTTCTGTCTCTCCTCGAGGAACCTCTATGGGTTCGTGATGAGACCAAACATGGTGCTTCCCTCCTTACGGCGCCCTCACCTTAAGATGAAATCTTCGTAAGGTTTGCCGGCGCTTCAGTCGCGCTTCAGCAAGGCCTCGACAGCCTTGCGCTCGTTCTCGTCGAGGGCTGTGCTGACTTTAGGGCGGCGCTTCAGGGCAACGAAGGCCCCGATGCCGCCGAGGACCAGAACCAGGAGCGGCGTCAGCCAGAGCAGGAGCGTATGGGCGCGGAAGGTCGGCTTGAGCAGGACGAATTCCCCATAGCGCTGGACGAGATAATCCCGCACCTGCTGATCTGAATCGCCGGCGGACAGGCGCTCGCGCACGAGCAGGCGCAGATCGCGGGCGAGCTGGGCGTCGGAATCGTCGATGGACTGGTTCTGGCAGACCATGCAGCGTAGGCCTGCCGAGATGTCGCGGGCGCGGTGCTCGAGGACGGGGTCCTTCATCACCTCGTCGGGCTGCACGGCATAGGCCGCGCTGCCGACAAAGAGGATCGCTGCAAGGGCGAGAACGAAGCGCATTCTCTACTCCGCCGGTACCGGGGCGGAGGGCAACTTCATCCGGGCAGGCGCCCCGATCCGCAGGCGGCGATCCGTCAGGGACAGGGCACCGCCCGCCGCCATCACCACCGCGCCGAGCCAGATCAGCAGCACCAGGGGCTTGTAGTAGAGTCGCATGCCGATGGAGCCGTTCGGCTGCATCTCGCCGAGGCTGGCATAGACCTGGCTGAGGCCCACCGTCATGATCCCGGCCTCGGTCGTCGGCATGCCGCGCGTAATGTAGAGGCGCTTCATGGTTTCGATGGTGCCGAGCTCGCTCCCGTTCCGGTATACCGTCAGGCTCGCCACATCCTCGCGGTAATTGGCTTCCTGACGGGGCATCAGGCGCTCCAGGCGGATCTCATAGGGACCGGCCTTGAGGCGCTCGCCGAGCTTGAGCGTGCCGAGACTTTCCACATCCCAGGCAGTCGCGGAAATTCCGATCACCAGGAGGCCGACGCCCGCATGAGCGATGACCGTGCCCCAGGTGGAACGCGGCAGTCCGGCGGCCTTGCGCCATGTGACGGACCAAGGGCTGCCTTTGCGCCATGAGCGCGTCACGATCTCGTTGAGGGAGCCGAGGATGAGGAAGACGCCGAGCCCGATGCCGAAGGGCGCGCCGATCGGTCCACCATGCGTGAAGGCCAATACCGCGAACGCCGTGAGCAGGGAGAGGCCGAGGACCGCGTAGAGCCGCTGGGCCGTGCCGAGAAAATTGCCACGCTTCCAGGCCAGCGTCTGGCCGAAGGGCAGCAGCAGAAGAAGCGGCAGGATGAGAGGAAGGAAGGTGAAATTGAAGAAGGGCGCGCCGACGGAAATCTTGTCGTCCGTCAGAACCTCAAGGGCAAGCGGATAGAGCGTGCCGATAAAGACGGTGGCGCAGGCGCTCGCCAAGAAAAGGTTGTTGAGGACGAGCGCCCCCTCGCGCGAGACAGGCGCGAACAGGCCGCCCTGCTGCAGCAGCGGTGCGCGCCAGGCGAAGAGGGCGAGCGACCCGCCGATGAAGATGACGAGGATGCCGAGAATGAAGGTGCCGCGTTCGGGATCCACCGCGAAGGAATGGACCGAGGTAAGAACGCCGGAGCGGACGAGGAAGGTGCCGAGCAGCGACAGGGAGAAGGTCAGGATGGCGAGCAGGATCGTCCAGACCTTCAGCGCATCGCGCTTCTCCATGACGACGGTGGAATGGACCAGAGCCGTGCCCGCGAGCCACGGCATGAGGGAGGCGTTCTCCACCGGATCCCAGAACCACCAGCCGCCCCACCCGAGCTCGTAATAGGCCCAGTAGGACCCCATGGCGATGCCGAGGGTCAGGAAGCACCAGGCGGCCAGGGTCCAGGGGCGGACGATCCGCGCCCAGACCGCATCGATGCGTCCGTCGATCAGGGCGGCGCAGGCGAAGGCGAAGGAGATCGAGAAACCGACATAGCCGACGTAGAGAAGCGGCGGATGGATCGCAAGGCCGGGATCCTGCAGCAAAGGATTGAGATCCTGTCCCTCGGCTGGCGCGGGAGCAAGCCGCCGGAAGGGGTTCGAGGTCATCAAGATGAAGAGGAGGAAGGCCACGGTGATGGCGGCCTGCACGGCCAGGGTATTAGCCTGCAGCCGCATGGGAATGCTGTCCTTGGCAAGCGCGACCACGGCCCCGAACAGGCAGAGGATCAGGACCCAGAGGAGCATCGACCCCTCGTGGTTCCCCCACACGCCCGAGATCTTGTAGATCAGGGGCTTCGTCGAATGGGAGTTCTCGACCACGTTGAGGACCGAGAAATCGGACGTGACATAGGCGAAGGTCAGGGCCAGGAAGGCGAAGGCGATGCAGCCCAGCACGGCCAGCGCCGAGGACGGCGCCACCGACATCAGCACGGGATCATTCGCCCGCGTCCCCCAGAGCGGAACCACGAACTGGATCAGGGATAAGCCCAGTGCAAGCGCAAGCGCGAAATGTCCGGCCTCGACCAACACGAAGGCAACTCCCTAGTTCTACTCTGCCTGTTGTGAGGCTTTTCCTTCACCCTGCCAGTGGCCTTGACGCCGCAGGGCGTCCGCCACCTCACGGGGCATATAGTTCTCGTCGTGCTTGGCAAGCACCGTATCGGCCCGGAAAACGCCCGGAGATTCGAGGTGACCTTCGGCCACGATACCCTGCCCCTCGCGGAAGAGATCGGGCAGCAATCCCTGGTAATGGACGAGGATCGAACCTTTCGCGTCCATGACCTCGAATGCCACCTGCTGCTTGTCGCCGCGCTGCAACGAACCCTCCTTGACGAGGCCGCCGAGCCGGAAGCGCGTGCCCGGCTGCACGTTCTTCGCCTGCACGTCGGCAGGCGAATTGAAGAACACGATGGTGTCGTTCATCGCATAGAGCACGAGCCCGAGCGCGACGGCGAGAACACCACCGGCAACGGCGATCAGGGTCAGGCGGCGGGTCTTTCGTGTCATGGTGTGGCGTCGGTCAGTCTCAGTTCCTGCGCCATCGCATCGATGGTCCTCAACCCGGCTTCATCCTGCGTCAGCGCCGCACGGGCGCGTTTCGCCGCAGCCACAGCCTTATCACGCTGCCCGAGCACGGTATAGGAGCGCATCAGACGCGCCCATTCCTCGGCGCTGCCGCCCTGCGTCTCCAGCCGCGCGGCCAGACCGGAAACCATGCGGGCGATGGCATCGGTGCTCGGCTGCGGCTCCGCCGCTTCAGCTGTAGCAGGTTGTTTTCCATCGAGCCGGGCGATCTGCTCTCTCACGAGAGAGACCCATGGCGCATCGGGCGGCGAGGCCGACAGAATTGCCTGATATTCCGATTTCGCTTTCTCGATCTGCCCGTCCTGCTCGGCGGCGCGGGCGAGATACAGGCGCGCCTTGGCGGAGGATTTGTCGAGGTCCAGCGCCTCCTGGAAGGCGGCCTGCGCTTCCGCCGAGACCATCCCGTCCCTGGCGATCACGAGGGCTTCCCCATAATTCGCCAGCCGGACGGCATCGCGGCCGAGATAGCGCAGGGCCGATTCGTAGGCCTTGATGGCGTCGTCCGTGCGCCCCATCCGCAGATAAACGGGAGCGAGCACATCCCAGCCGCGCCCGTCCTGCGGATTCTTCGCCAGATGGGTCTCGATCTGCGTGATGGCAGATCCGAAGTCGGTCTTGTCCGCCTGCCGTTGCAACTGTGCTCCCGGGGGCTCGCTCAACAGATGCGGGGACCCGTAAGCGCCGTAGACCGCAAGGGCCACGATCGGCAGAACGGAAAGAGCGAGCGTCGAGACAGCGCGACGGCGGCGCAGCGCCGGTTCCCCGACGGCAAATGTTTCCACATCCTTCATGCTGTTGGCGCGCAGCAACCGGCGCCCGGCTTCCGCCTTGGCGGCCTCGGCCTCGTTCGGCAGAAGCGCGCCGCGCTCCCGGTCGCGTTCGATTTCGGCAATCTGCTCGCGATAGAACTGGGTATTGGGGTCGGTCTGGCCGCTTACGGCATAATGGCGCGATAGCGGCCACAGGACCGCCATCACGGCCAGAGCCGTCATTGCCATGAGGATTACCCAGATCACCATAGATGCCTACTTAACGCGGGCTTTCGTCAAGCACGACGGTGGCACGGTGTCACGCGGAAATGATATCCACCGTCAATTTCTGTCCCCAGGCAGCTCGAGAATGGCCCGCAACCCACCGAGAGGCGAAGCGTCAAGCTTGAGGAAGCCGCGGTAAAGAGCGGCAAGATCGCTCACGATGGAGAGCCCGAGACCCGAGCCCGGCTTGGTCTCGTCGAGACGACGACCGCGCTTGAGCATCTCGGCCCGCGCGGCCTCTGGCAGGCCGGGGCCGTCATCGTCGATGAGAAGACGGAGGCGCGATCTCTCGTCGTCGTCGCGCAGGATCTCGGCTGTCACCGTCACCCGGCTCGCGGCCCATTTGGCCGCATTGTCGATCAGGTTTCCGGCCATCTCCTCGATGTCCTGCCGCTCGCCCCGGAAACGCAGGCCCTGCGGGATCGTCACCTCGATGGCGAGTTCCTTGTCCCCGTAGATCTTCGCGAAGGTCCTGACGAGACCGGCGATCACCGGCTCGACATCGGTCAGCGTGCCGAGCGTTCCGGCAAGCGCCGCGGCGCGGGCCCGATCGAGGTAATAGTTCACCTGATCGCGCATCAAAGCAGCCTGCTCGCGAATTTTCGCGGCCACGTCTCCGGGGGCGTTCTCCGCCTCGTTGACGATGATGCTCAAGGGCGTCTTGAGGGCATGGGCGAGGTTGCCGACCTGGGTCCGCGCCCGTTCGAGAATTTCGCGGTTGGTATCGAGCAGCAGGTTCAGGTCGCTCGCCAGCGGCGCGATATCCCGGGGATATTCGCCTGCCACCCTCTCCGCCTCCCCTTGCCGGATCGCGCCGAGCGCGTTGCGGAGATTGGCCAGGGGCCGCAGACCGAAGCGGATCTGTAAGAGCGTCGTGAATCCGAGCGCCAGACCGAGAAGCGTGAACGTGACCGTGAGCGCGAACAGAAAGCGACGCACGCCCGAGACGATCTCGTCCGCGGGGCCCGCGACACGGATGATGAAGCGGCCGTCCTCGCCGAGATCGATATCCCGCTCGATCAGGCGCAACTCCCTCTCGTCGGGAGCCTTGCCGTAACCGCGCCGGATCTGGCCGAAGCTGTCGTCGCCGACAGGTGCGAGGGCCGGCAGCTGGCCGCCGAAGAGTGATTTCGAGGACTTCATGTCGCGCGGCGGAGCATCGGGCCGCCCGACCTGCCAGTACCAGCCGGACAGGGGCAACTCGAAACGCGGATCGCCCACGGGACCGAGATCCCTGTCGGGATCGCCCGGCGCCACGAGGTTGGATGCCAGCGTGTTGGCGTAGACGAGAAGGCGCTGGTCGAAGGACCGTTCCGCGTTGTCACGATAGAGCGTCGAGAGGATCAGTCCCGAGATCAGCAGGATCACGAAGCTCCAGAAGACGGCGGATACCGCGAGACGGACGGCGATCGAGCGGCTCGCAAGCCGCTTGAGGATCCGACGCGGGCCGCTCACGTCTTGGTCTGGCCCGTGTCGAGAAGATAGCCGAGCCCGCGCACCGTCTGGATGATATCGACGCCGAGCTTCTTGCGCAGCCGGCCGATGAACACTTCGATCGTATTGGAATCGCGGTCGAAATCCTGATCGTAGAGGTGCTCGGTCAGCTCCCCGCGCGACACGATGCGGCCGGTATGGTGCATCAGGTAGGAGAGCAGCCGATATTCATGCGAGGTGAGCCTGATCGGATTACCGTCCACGGCCACACGGCCGGAACGCGTATCGAGCTTGACCGGTCCGCAGCTGATCTCGCTTGTGGCATGGCCGGTGGCGCGACGCAGCAATGCACGGACGCGCGCCAGAAGCTCCTCGATATGGAAGGGTTTGGTTACGTAATCGTCCGCGCCCGCATCGAAGCCCTGGACCTTGTCGCTCCAGCGGTCCCGGGCGGTGAGGATGATGACGGGCATCTTGCGCCCCTCGCGCCGCCAGGCGTTCAGAACGGAGACCCCATCCACCTTGGGCAGGCCGAGATCGAGGATCGCGGCGTCGTAGGGTTCCGTCTCGCCCAGGAATTGCCCCTCCTCACCATCGAAGGCGGCATCGACCGCGTAGCCGGCGTGTTCAAGGGCCGTCACGATCTGCTGGTTAAGGGTTTTGTCATCCTCGACAACGAGAAGGCGCACGCTTCAAGTTTCCTTTAGTGGACCGATTTTACACGGCCGGACGAGCCGTCGATCGTCACTTGCACGATACGCCCGTCCTTCTGCAAGGCCATGATGATATAAACAAGAGCGTCGTTACTGCGGCAAAGATTCGCTCGAACCACATCGGCATTCGGCACCTGGCGGCGGGCGGTGATCACGGCGGAGGCCGGCGCGACGATGGTTTTGGAGGCGACCGCCTCCTGCATTTCGCGGGGTGGCAGGCAGTTCTGGAGCGCGGACGCCGCGCTTTGCGCGTGCGACGCACCCATCAATACCCACAGGACTATGATCGACCAAACCAGACGCATGGAAAGACTATGCCCCAGCTGCTCTGAACGAAGCCTGAATGTAACATTAATTCAGGATTTGTTTCGTAGCCAAGATACGGAACACCGTCGAAGCGATAAAGCTGGCGGCGGCGATTAATTGGACGATGGCCTCCGCGAAAGAATCCGTGCTCAGAGCCGAAGCGTCGAAGCCGAGGATGCCGAGGAGAAGCGCCGCCAATCCGATCAGATTGGCCCAGATCGTCCGGCTGGCAAGGATTGTCTTACTATCGATCATATCAATCATCCGTTTGAGTTAAGGGACAGGGAACCGGCGAGCCGAAGCGCTTCCTGCTCGACGGAAAGGACCCGCCTGCGCCATCCACGCCCGAAGACGGGCCATGTGGCGAGGCGGGAGAGAAAGCCGAGGCGGACGCGAGTCAGGCGGCGGATCACATCCGCCGCCTCCGCATTCCGGGCCGCCTCGAGCGTGCGAGGGCCGATGAGGCCGTCCGCCTCGATTCCCAGCGCCTCCTGCAGCATGCGGGCGGCCCGCGCGGGGCCGGAATTCACAGCGATGTCGAAGATAGCGAGATCGAGTCCCGGAGGGAGTTCCGCGGCGCGGATCTTGTCCCAGTAGCAACGGCGATAGATCGTAGCCGCCTCCGCTTTCGAGAGAAGGCGGACATCGTCCACGGAAACCGGTCGCCCGCGGGCCTGGGACAGGGTCTGTCGCGTGATGCCGAAATTCGTCGCGCCGCCCGGATCGAGGGGATGCCTTACGAAACCGCCTTCATGGGCTAGAACCTGCACCAGCGCTGTCTCGAAAGGTGCCGTGCGAGAGATCGGGGAAGACATTCAGATCTCCGCCTGCAGGCCGATGAAGGCGCTGGCGCCGAGATGGAGATAGCCCATCGCCCCGGCCGCGCTGGTGAATGAGCTTGCGGCCTGGAAGCGCAGAATCACGGAGGACGGACCTGACGTCGCCGTAGTAACGGTGATGCCGCCGGACTGGATGATCCACGCACCGGACATATTGTCGAGGAATCCAACCTGGTTGTTTGTGGGAGAGCCGCTAACCCAGGTGAATCCGCTGGTCACGAGCGTGGGATTGGCCCGCATGGGCACCGGCAGCATGCAGGGAATGTCGATGATATTGCCGGCCCTGCGCTGACCGAATGCCGGCACAATGGCAGGGGGACCACCACTTGCCGGGAGCCTCTGATAATAACGGCGGCAGCGAAGTTCCTCGTGCGCCAGCGTTTCGCCGACCCAGGGCGTCCCGTTCGGCCCGAGTTCGAGCTTGATACGCTTGAATGTACAGTCATTCCAATTCGTCATCCGCACGGTGATGTGGCCGGTCTCCGTCGGGCCCAGCGTGACGGTGACGGAGCGTCGTCCGGTTCCGACAGGAAGCGTCGCCGCTTTTGCGCCGATGGTCACGGCAAGTGGGAACGAAGGATCCTCGACGGACAGGGTGAGCGTGCAGCCGGCAAAGCTCGCCGCGCCAAGCAGTGCATTGGCTTGGGCCACATCGACGACCTGCTCGAGGGATCCGAGCAGCGTGATCGTTCCGTCCAGCGCGCGCTTTACACTGCATCCGTCCGGCCCCGCTCTCCAGCGGTCGAACCCGTAATTGCCCCCGAGAAGGATTCCTCCTTCGAAAGCACGCTGATTGACGAGAAAGGCGGAATTCATGAGCAAGTTCATGCCAGGCGCGTTGGCGACCCCGCCTGGAAAGGATGCGATCCCCGTCTTGCTATCGACGACCATGGCATCGCGCCATTGGCTTCCATCCGGCGAGACGCGGATGCTGAAATCGTCGCTCCCGATCAGTCCTGTTTCCGCCCGCCCGCTGTAGCCGCGCTGATAGAGCTGGGAGAGAACGTCGTCTGCCTCGCTCTTGTTGAGGACGAAGCGCAAGTCTCCCGTCCCGCCCTCCTCCACCGTGCTTGCCGTGAACAGTGCCGCATTGAGCTTTGCCGCGAGACGGTTGAGATCGTCGGCTGCCGTGCCGATGCCGAAGCGGTCAAGTCGGTCGAGGCTGCGCATGTAATGACCGATGTCGTGCCATGCGGCGCCATCGAACACGACGATGCAATCCTCCGCTTCGATATGGGCGCACCAGCCTGCGCGCGGCGTGAAGAAGCGCCAGACGCCGAGATCGAAGAGCGCGATGTCGCCCGCGTGGCCAACGAAGGAACCGGAGCCGCCTTCGCCGACGAGATAGCGGTCTCCTTCCGTAGGCGATGCAGGCGGACTCATGCGGCCTCGCTCCTTCACCGACAGGTGGACGAGGGCATCGAGGGAGGCGATGGCTTCATTATGGGTGACATGTTTCTGCGCCTGCGCTGCAGCGAGCAGCGGCAGCGCCAGATGGGGCGTTGTCGACATGAAATGGCCTGTTGTTGAAAGTCTAGAGGAGGCGAGCGGGGAATGCGTCCGCCTTACAGGATGGGAATTGTCACGATCCGCTCGAAGCCGCGTCCGGCGACGGCACTCACCTGCGCCACGCGAAGGCTGAGGCTCGTCTGCGGCGCGCCGAAATCGGAGGTCTCCTGCGCAGCGCTGTAAAGAATGGAAGGCTCCGCGCTTGCCAGCGTGCGCAGCACGGTCGAGCCGCCGAGGATATCGATTTCATATCGCTCGAAATCCTCGCTGAGCGGCACATCGGCCGTCTCCCACGAATCCCCGTCCCGACGGGTACGGCGCTGCCAGGACAGGCGGATGCCCGCCGCCTCCCGCCGCGCCGTCACGTGAACCGGACTGAAGGGCTTGAGCGCATCCCGCCCGGCCGTCGCAGCGATCTCCACGACGGCCGGATCCGCATGATCGCGGCCGGAAGGGCCTATCCTATAGCGCCAGTCCCGCCCGAGATCGGGCAGGTCGGTGGTCAGCGGGACGACGGCCTCGTCGAGGCGCACGATGAGGGCGCCGGGCGGAACCGTGCGGCCCGCCTCGGCCTCGCTGCCGCCAAGGCCGCGAAGGAAGCGTGAGAGACGATAGCGGCGCTCGCCGGTCATCTCGATACGGGCGGCCGAGAGGATTTCCCAGCGCCCGTCCGTTCCGCGCACGGCGAAGAGATTGCCGCCTGCAAGAGCCTCCTCATCATCGACGGCGCTCAGCGCACCGGCGGAAATGGTAATATCGAGCGAGGCGCGCGGATCCCAGCGCCAGAGGGGACCGGGAACGAGCTCGGATGTCGTGGTGCCGATGATCGCGGGCAGATCGATGAACCGATACGGCGTGAAGCTCGCCCCATTGCCGGAGCGCCAGATCGTGACCGCGCTCGGCCAGGGATCGGCGGCGACGGCGATATATTGCAGCGGCGTCGGATCGGAGAGGCTCGCCGGCAGATCGAGGATCACCACCTGCGGCTTGCCCGGCATTGGTGGCGGACGCCGCACGGGCCTTGCGATGGAAGAGCCAGGCCCCTCGAAGACGGCGGGCTCCACCGCGCGCGCCATGACCTTGCGCGTCGGCCCGTCGGCGATGCGCACGATCCGATGCAGTTTCGACCCCGCATCGGTGGGAAGCGCGATCACATCGCCGGGCTCCAGATCGATACGACGCGGGGAAATTTCAAATTCCGCACTCTCACGTCCAGCCCAGAGATCCTGCAGCCAGGCATCGGCCAGGCGCTGCGCCTCGCCGCGACGGGTGACGAGGGCGGAATCCGCTCTCGCCTCCCGCTTGCTCGCTCCGGACAGGCGGCGCGAGGCCACCGTCGCGCGGCGGTAATCGCTCTCTCCGTCCGTGTACCCGATCTCCACCTGCTGCGGCAGATCGGTTTCCTGGGCGCGGGTGAGCTTGAGGGAGGGCTCGCGCTCGCCCATGACGAGATCGCCCTTTTCCAGTGCGATGACGGCCCGCCCGCCGCGCCCGCGCCAGATGGTCCTGCCGCCGCTCGCCACCGTATCGACTCCGAACAGCCGCATCAGCGGTTCGAGCGCGCCGCGCACCGACATGGGGCGGTCGATCACATAGCCGTCGACGAAACCATCCACCGGAAGGGGGCCGGGCGTGTCGAGGCCGAAATCCTTGAGGATGGCGAGGATCAGCCGGTCGAGCGTCGCGCCTTCGATCCGGCCGGTGATCCAATGTCCGGTCTCCCAATTGCCGCCATCGGCCCAGACGGAGGTGAAATCCGGAAAGGCGGGAAAGGGCCGCGCGTCCCAGGCCCAGATGAACACATTGGCCGGATCGACCATGCGCCCGCCATAGGTCGGCGAAACCGGATTGAACTCGGATGAAAATCCATCGAGCGTGGGATCGAAGCGGGAGAGAATAGCCTCCAGCCCGCGCGCCTGGACGAGATCGTCCCGCACGGCGCGCGAGAAGGGCGGATAGGCCGATTCCGAGGATTTCGGGTCAGGAAAGACATTGGGTCCGTTCGGCCCCTTGTCCACGGCGGGAATGCCGACCTCCGTCAGCCAGATCGGCTTCGACTTCGCCCTCCACGCGGTGGTGCGAACCTCCACGCCTCCGACGCGCTCCACATGCGGGTTCGACCACCAGGACACGAGATCCTTCGCGCGGTAGACCCACGGCTTGTCATAAGCGCCGTCTGTGATGGGCGTGCGTTTCTGCGCGTTCCGGTCGCCCGTACTGGCATAATACCAATCGAACGCTTCGCCGCCGCCGAGTCTCCGGCGCAGATAATCCACGTCGTAGACGCTGCGACCCGCGCTCAGATCGGCATGGTCGGGCCCGTCGCGCCAATCGGAAATGGGCGGATAATAATCGATGCCGACCGCATCGATGGCGGAATCGGCGAAGAGCGGATCGAGGGGAAAGCGCACTTCATCGCCGCCATCGAGCACATGCGCGCCATACTCCGTCCAGTCCGCCGCATAGACGATCTTCGTCTTCTCGCCGACGACGGTCCGGACATCGGCGGCAAGCACCTGCAACGCATTCACGGCCGGGTAAACGCCGGAAGCCGAGCGCACGCGGGTAAGGCCGACGAGTTCGCTTCCAAGAATGAATCCATCGACGCCGCCGGCCTCCTCGGCGAGGTTCGCATAGTGCAACACCATGCGGCGAAAACCCCATTCGCGATTGAACCACTGCGTCACCTGGGTCGCGGCCGTGTTCGTTCCGTCCGGCGATCCCGATATTCCGGGAGCGGGGTGGCAAGTGATGCGCCCGCGCCAGGGATAGGGTGGCTGTCCCGTGCCGCCGTAAGGATTCGGCAGGGCATTATCGGTGGCGACATCCATCATCACGAAAGGATAGAGCACCACCTGCATCCCGCGCTTCTTGAGCGCCTTGATCAACCGTATGACGGAGTCGTCCGAGGGCGTGCCGCCATAGGCGGGGGTGCCGTTCACCAGCGATACGGGTTTGGCCTTCTCCCGCGTGACGCCCGCCACCGACCACGTGGCGCCGTCGGTTTCTTTCTCGGTCACGTCCACGCACGGCTCGATGGCGCAGGAGCCCGCGCGCAGATCATTGCCGAACCAGCTCACCACCAGGGATACGCGCTTGAGATTGGGGCACAAGGATTGCAGCGCATCGAGGGAGGAATCCACGTCGGTGAGGCGCTGCAACTGATGGCGGTTCTCGGGCCTCGTCGCGCCGAGGCCGAGCACCTGCGACACGGGGTTATCGTCATAGCCGAACTCGGAGGCGCCCGGGATCAGGCAGACCGCGCGCACCATGCGGTTCAATCCATCGGCGGGACGCACGATCTCGAAGGAGAATTGCGGCACGCGGTTGCCGTATTCGGCGAGCGGCAACCGTTCGAACACCACATAGGCGAGCCCGCGATAGGCCGGCGCATTGGCCGCGCCCTCCTTCGCGACGATCAGCGGATCGGCGGCCTGGCTGTCGCTGCCACGATGAAGGCGCATGACGACGGTATTGAGATCGATCTCGCGTCCATCCGCCCAGACCCTGCGGATATAGGCGATGGGGCCTTCGCACAGGCCGATCGCCAGATTGGCGAAATAGGAATAGGTGACGGTCTTGGTCTCGGAGCCCTTGCCGCCAATGCCTTTGCCGCCCTGGCTGCCAGAGCGTTCGGCCTTGGTATTCGCGACCTCCTCCAGTCGCGTCGCCCAGATGAGCTGTCCGCCGATCCGTGCGCGGCCATAGATGCGCGGGATCGGCGCGCCTTCCATTGAGGTGAGGCCGTCGATCTCCTTGAGACGCGGCCCCTCCACCACCTTCCCGCTTTCGGACGAGCCGAGCAGGGCATTGTCGATGGCCGCGCCCGCCAGGCCGCCGAGGACCCGTCCCGCCATGGCACCCAACGGACCCGCGACCATGCCGCCGACGACGGAGCCGACGGTTTGAAGAACGATTGTGGCCATGATCGACTCTCAGGAGATGATTATTCGGAAAAACGAAACACGTGAGCGAGATGCCGACGCCACCAGGGGCGGAACGCCACTTCGGCGACGGATGCGCCGTCATGTGCGTGGACCATCGTGTCCGCCGATGTGGCGATGGCGCAGTGCTTGGCGGGACAATTGGCTCGCCAGCGGAAGAGCAGCACATCCCCCGGCGCGACGGCCAGGGATTCGATCTCGACGAGATGCCTTCGTGCCGCCGCTAGCAGGGTCTCGCCTCCTGCCTCCGCCCAATCGGGCGAGTAAGGCGGTGGCAATTCCGGCTCCGCTCCCATGACCTCGCGCCACACGCCGCGCAGCAAGCCGAGGCAGTCGCAGCCGATGCCTTTGAGCGATGCCTGATGGCGATAGGGCGTGCCGATCCAGGAGCGCGCCTCGGCGATGATGATAGAGGGTTGAGGCATGGTTGATAGTGGCGAGTGAAGGAATCTCATTTAAAAAAGCTGCCGCCATCGAGGCCCGGTTCGCCTTGGCGCGGGATGCGGATGATGAAATCGTTGCCGGGCATGTGCGGGAAGCCGCGGAAGTTCAGGACGTTCTTGAACTTGTCCCGGCAGGTGGCGTGGTTCTTGTCGCAACCCGCCTTGACCAGAAACGTGTCGCCGACAGCGATGGGTTGCGGCGCGCGCTGCCAGAGGTCGAATTCATCGGTGCCGCCGATGGCACGATGAACCTTAACCTCCACCGAGACACCCTTGTTGGCTCCGTTCGTCCAGCTCAGCTGGCCGCCCGTGCACCAGCCGTCGGCGAAGCCGATGCCGGATGCGGCGATGCCGAGCGCGCCGTCCGTGCGGGTAACGGTGCCTGTATCGGAATAGGCCGATGATGCCAGGCTCACCCCACATTTCGCATCGCCCAGATCGGCCGAGCAGGTGGCGCGGAACAGCCGTCCGCGCTCTTCGTCGAACCGGTGCATGAGCCCCCTCACCTCCGCGACGAAGCCGCCATCGGCGCGGCGAATCTCGCCGATGGTCCCGATATCGAGCAGCAGCCGGTCGCTCACATTGCTCCAGTTGACGAGCCAGGTTTCGACGCTCGCATCGTCGTAGAGGCCGGAGGAGATCTCGTCCTCGGTGAGGCCAGCGGAGACGAGCGCGCCAGACACCTCCCCGCCGCCGACGGCGAAGCCGAGTTCAGACGTCGCCTCCGCCGCCTCCAGGCCGGAACGGGCCGCATAGACAATGCCGCCGAAGGACAGATCGCGGTCGTGATCGGTGAAGCCGAAAGGCGTGCCGTCGCGCCGGACGAGTTTCCAGCAGTGACAAAGGTTCGTCGCCCCGTCCGCGAGATGAGCGGCGAGGCCGGAGGGTATGGTGCGCATGTCTCAAGCTCAAAGTTTGCAGGGTCATTCCCGGCCGGAGCGAAGCGGAGGAGGAGTGAATCCATCAGTGCCAAGCTGGAAGATGGATCCCCTTCCCTCGCCTTCGGTTCGGCCTGAGGATGACAGGAGTTGCTACGGCACGATCTCGATCAGAGGGATCTGTGGAATGGCGCCCGCCTCGAAAGCGGACAGGTCGATATCCAGCTCATCCGTATCGAAACGCACGGGCACGTCGAAGGCGTAGCCTGCGGTGACGACAGCCCCTGCCGGAGGCGCTGCGGTGAAGGCCACGAGCCCGGTCGTCGGATCGCAGGAGAAGTCCGGGCCCACCGCCTTCTCGACGCCGTTGAGCGCAACGCGCACGCTGGTGCCGACAGGCTTTGCGATGCTCCGCTGGTAGGGTGCATAGGACGAGCCATAGGACTTGATCAGTGGGAACTGGCGCGTCACGCCATCGCCGGTCCCGATGCGCTGGTCGAGGGGCGTCGGCTCCTTGGAGGGCAGGCCCGAGCGCCAATCGGTGCGGTCGCGGAAGCGGAAGCCGACGAGGCGTCCGCGCCGTTCCTCGAAAAAGGCGATGACGGCATGCAGCGCATCGATGCTGCGCACGCCGAGCCCCGCATCGTAGCGGCGGCGGGACTGCGCCCAGCGGCTGTTGCGGTGCTCGCGGCCCGAGGCGAGGGAGACGATATCGGTGCGCCGCACCGGCCCTCCCCGGCTGCCGAGACTGACATCGAGAGGAAAGAGAACCTCGTGAAAATCGGACGCCATGGTCCATCCTTGAATGCAATGAAACGGAAAACGACGGGTGGCGTTGTCGTCACGAAGCTTTGCCGATCGAGGAGACGATACCCGATGAACAATTCAGCGAACCTCGCCGAAGATTTTCCCGGCAAAGCCGACCGGATTCATCAGCTCAAGACGAGCAACAACCATTTCGCGCGGCTCTATGACGAGTACAACGAACTCTCCCGCACCATTCAGCGGGTGGAGAGCCGCGTAGAGCCGACAACGGAGGATGTGGAAGAAGAGCTGAAGCGCCGCCGCCTGCAGATCAAGGACGAGATCGCGGCGATGCTGAGCGATCAGAATTCTTAACTTAAGAAACCAGATGGCCTCACATCCCGCGCTGGCCGCGCGCGACGGCGCGGGCGAGCGCGGCGGATACCTGCGCCTCGGAGCGGCGGAAACTGTCCGCATCCGGCGTCGAGACGTTCACCGTCACCGACAGGGGCTGCCCGCCTCCGCCGCCTGCACGCACGCCAAGCCGTCCGTCGGGCCCGCGCGCGAGCGGCATAACCGCCTCCGCGCCCTTCTCGCCCATGACGCCCAACCCGCGACCAAGCGGGAAATACGACGGCGCGCCGATCACTCCCCCTTGCGCGAACGGCATCACCATACCGCGCGAGAACACGCCGCCCTTGGCAAAGGCGGGTGTGGCACCGGAGCCGAAAAGCGAACCGAGCCCTTTCATCAGACCACCGAGCATGCCCCCGAGGTCGAGAGGCGAAGCGCCCTCCATTCCCCCGGTCGTGATCGATTTCATACTCTGGCTCAGCGCCATCTGCAGGGGCGCAAGGGCCAGACGTAACCCTGTTTCCACAAGAGACTGGCGCACCGACTTCAAAACATCGTCGAACTTCTTGCCTCCGGCAATATTCTTGGCGAAGGCATTGGAAAGAGAGTCACCGAATTTGTCGGAGAGGCCGATGAGTGTGTTGAGCTGGCGCTGCCGATCCTCATTGACTTTGTCGCCTGTATTTCCGTTTGATTTTAAATCTTGGGTCAATCTTCTTTCTCCAGAAACCAGGTTGGTTCTCGTCGCCTCTACGCTAGGCCTGTTGGTAGGCTGCGTGAGCATTCCCCCGACTAGGAGCGTCTTCAAAACGCCTGGAATAAGTGCTGTTCAATGGAATCGGATTAACGACGAATGCTCGTACGAGGCCGAAAAGGCCACGGCGGCGGCCGACCCCAGAACTGCTGTTTCCTATACTTGGCGGCGGCTTTTCGTCATGTGCGCCGAATTGAAGGGCGCAACATTCGTTGGCAGAGTCACAATGCCTGAGGAGCAATGGCAGCGAATCTCGGCGCTTTGCAAGGAAGAGGCAATGACCGCTATCGCTGGTCGGCCTGCCTCACGCAGCCGAGACTTATTGAAAGAAGATCTCGAAACCGAATGCCTCAAACGAAACGGAGCAGTATTCCAGCAATCGTATTAGCCCTGTGACTGAGAATCATTGGCCGCTCCCTGTTGAATAAGATAGCGGCCAAGACTCATTCTATACGGTACAATATTTACCCATCCGGGAAAGCTTCCATCAATCGTCTGAGATCGCTTTTCCTCGCGGGCTCCGCTTTTCGTCCGCCCTTCAATCCCTCGAACGCCGCCATCACTTCGCGCGGCGTCGCGCGCCAGAACTCTGACGGACTCCACCGCAGAATGCTCAGGCCCAGCGTCATGACCTCATCCCAGGGGAAGGGCTGCGCCTCGCCTGCGCGTCCTGCGGCATCGGAGGGTTTGATGGGGATGCCTCGCTGCCGAAGGTAGCAAGCAGCAGGTCGGCGATGGCCGTCGCGACAGGTTCGATGCCGTCGCTCAACGACAGGTTCGCCACTTCCGCATCGCTCAGGTCATGACCGCCGCCGCGCAGGGAGACGGCAAGGATCGTCACGAGATCGCGGCTCGACAGGCGACCCGTGCCGAAGCGTTCTCCGAGCGCCATCAGATCCTCGACGCCGAAGGCATCTTCGAGTTCCGCAAGCGCGCCGAGTGTAAGGCAGAGCGTGTAGCACCTGTCGCCGAGCCGCAGCGCTACCTCTCCTCTTCGTCTGTTGGGCATGGAGCGCCTCCGTCTATAACGCCACGAAGGTGAGCGCGCCGGCCGACTCGAAGGCCATTTCGAAGGTCACTTCGCCCGCATGATCGCCGCGGTATTCGAGACTGGTAATCTGGAATGGGCCTTCGATGCGGCCGAAATCCGGAATGACGATCTGATAGGTGAGGATGTCGCCGTCGAAGAAGACCTGACGCATCCGCGCATCGGAAGCCTCATCCTTGAACACGCCGGCGCCGGTAATGCCGGCGCGGCGCACGCCGACGCCCGCGAGCAATTCGCGCCAGCGCCCGGTGGATTCCGCATGCGTCACATCGACGGTTTCCGCGTTGAACGCGACCTGTCGCGTGCGCAGCCCGGCCACCGTGACGAAGCCGGAGCCGCCGTCGCCGATCTTGATGAGCAGGTCCTTGCCCTTTTGAGCAGGCATGAAAAGTTCCTTTTGTTGGGAGAGATGAGTGCAAGCCAACCTGGCCCTGGTCCTCTGATCCTCATCCTGAGGAGCAGAAGGCTGCGTCTCGAAGGAGGATCCAGGGTGCGCTGAAGACGCCTCTCCTTCGAGACGGTCACTGCGTGACCTCCTCAGGATGAGGCCATGGGGAGCCTTGCCCTCAGAATAAGGCTATGGACTGCTTTCTCACTCCACTTCCGTGACGGCGCGCAGCCGCAAGGTCACGCGGGTGAGTTGCGTATCCTTGTCGCGCGCGGATGCGAGTTCCGTCACGCGTAGATTGATGAGGCGATGGCCGTCCAGCATGAGCGGCGCGTCGTCGAGGATCGCGGCGAAGTGCTCGGCCACGGCGAGCGCGGTGCGTGCGCTGCCGCGCTCGGCCCAGACCACGAGGTTCAAACTCTGCTCGTGCCCGCGGTCGAAATCGGTCGACCAATCCTCCGCCGTCACGTCGCCGAACAGAGCATAGACCGGCGCGGCCGCGCGGGGTGGTTCATCATGAAGGCGTAACGCGCCCCCCATCAGCGCCTTCAGCTCTCCATCCGTTTCGGCAATGTCGAGAATGGCGCGGCGAAGGGCGAGGACAGGACTCGTCATGCCCTGATCTCCTCGACCAGGCAGACGAGATCCTGCCGGGATCCGTCCGGATCGGAGGCGGCGCGGATGGCAAAGCGGCGCAGGCCCGAGGTGAGCCGCATGGCGCCAGTCACGCCCTCGCGGTAGCGCAGTGTGATCCTATGGGTGAGCGACTGCTCGGGCCTGCCGGCGCGGACGCGCTCAGTGCCGGAGAGCATCTCCATCGCGCCCCAGACCTGAGGCCCCGGCGCATAGGAGCGGATGACCCCGCCGAAGCCATCCGGCCGCTCCAGAGGCAATTCGAGCACGAAACGGCGCGAGCGAGCGCCGATGGATAAGGCTTTGGTTTTCATGAATGACTTCGCGATTTGTAAATCGTTGAGTTGAGATGGCCTTGCCAGCCACAGCCTCATTCCGAGGAGCGACTTTCTCACCCTCCATCCTCATCCTGAGGAGCAGCCGCAGGCTGCGTCTCGAAGGAGGATTCAGTGCTCTCTGGAGACGCCTCTCCTTCGCGACGGTCGCTGCGCGACCTTCTCAGGATGAGGCTATGGAGGGGATGAGGCTGCGGGGCGCCAGACTCTTCTCGGACGGTGTGGTGAGACCCTAAAGCCGCGCCCGCTGAAACGGTGCGAGGAGGGCAAAAGCGTCCGGCGGCAGAACCTGCTCGCCTGCCACATCGCCCCGGTTCTCGTACCAGTGCGCGACGAGGATCTTGACGGCGAGCCTCAGGCTTGCAGGCACCGCATCCGGAGCCGCGCCAAAGCCGGCGCGCAGATCGATGGCGATGCCGTTACGGATCTTGCCCGGCTCCGGCGCGCCATGCAGCATGATGCGGGGCGGATCGCTCAAGGCGTCGCTCTCGAACGCTTCCGCCGTGACCTCGGTCGCTGCGCCGGAAGCATCGAAGACATGGATGGACTCGATGGCGATGAGAGGCGAAACCGGCAGCAGCACCGTGCCTCCCTGCGGCCAGCGATGCAGCATCAGGCGCCAGCGTTGCTCGATGAGGATGCGCCGTGAGACGGCCTCCACCATCAGCCGCGCCGCCTTGACGAGACCGCCGATGAGTTCGTCATCCGCATCGTCATCGACCCGGAGATGAGCTTTCATCTCGGCAAGGGTTATCGGCTCGACGGCGGGGCCGTCGACGAGTATCGGAAACATCGAAACAGGAATCCTTCAGGTTATGAAACGTCTCGTCGCCACCATCCTCGCCACCGTCCTGTCAGCGACGGGCGCATGCGCCATCGTCGGCGGGGCGGAGGACCGGGGTCCCCTCTCCCGCACGACCGTGATGGTTTTGAGTTCGAATGGCGGCGTGTGCAGCGCCGTCGTGGTGGGGCGCGATGTGGTGCTCACCGCCGCCCATTGCGTGACGGGGGCGGCCGAGCACCGGGTGCATTTCCGGGACGAGGCAGGCTCGCCGATGCTGATCGCGCCGGCGGCGAAGGCGGTGCATCCGGGTTACGACGCCAAAGCCATCGAGACCCGCAGGCGCTCGATCGACTTAGCCCTTGTGCGCATTCCCGAGGCGTTGCCCGCCCGTTTCGAGCGCGCCTTGCTCGGCACGGCGCATCCGCGCAAGGACGAAACCGTGACGGTCGGCGGGTACGGGCTTGCCCGCGAGGGCGAGGCGAAGACGACCGGCACCTTCCGCATCGCCAATCTCAAAGTCGTCGAACCATACGGGCCGAGCCAGATTCTCCTGTGGTCCCAAGGCACGGGGGCCATGGGCGCGTGCCAGGGCGATTCAGGCGGTCCAATGGCATCGGATGGCGCGGTCGTCGCCATCACGAGCTGGTCCTCGGCCGCGAAAGGCCGGGGCTGCGGGGGGATGACCCAGGGCATCCTTCTCGGCCCCCAGCGCCCGTGGATCGACCGCACGCTCGAAGGCTGGAATCGCGCAGCGCAATGGAACGAATAGCGCCGATCGGGGTCATCCACGAAGAACCTTTGCCGCAACGCAAAACTTCCCTTGCGTAAGAATCGACCAACTCTCAAAATCACCCCATGCGCTTTTTGCAAATCATCAGCCTTGTGACTCTCACCCTTCTCAGCGTTCCTGCTCAAGCCATCGTGCAGGGCGCGGTTACCCGGGATCCGAACGGTCTCCGGCGGTCCGTCGTCGCGATCGAGAACAGCAACGGCGAATTGTGCTCAGGCGTTCTCGTCACCCAGGATCTCGTCCTCACCGCCGCCCATTGCCTGATGGATAAGGCGTCCTATCGCGTCATGGCCGTGAACAGGGCCTTTCGGCCGCAGGGCCTGAACGTGGTTGCGGTCGTGGTTCATCCCGCTTTCGTGGCGGGCACGACGCCCCGTACGCAGCCGGGCGTGGATCTGGCCATGCTCAAGCTCGAGCGGTCGCTCGGTTCCGATTTCCACCCGCTCGACCTGCGCCTTGCGGGCACGGTCGACGAAGGAGCGACGGTAACCGTCGCCGGCTTCGGCGTCCTGTCGGAGAACCTCAAACGGACGGCGCGGACCCTGCGCCAGGTGCGTCTTCTGGCGGTCGGAACGGTGCAGGTGTCGAACCGCGTCATGATCGTTGCCGATCATAAGCGCTTGGCAGAAACCGCCGGGGCCGGGGCGTGCCGGGGCGATTCCGGCGGGCCGGTCCTGACGGAGGCGCAGGGCGGCTACCGGCTGTTCGGCATCGTCAGCTGGTCGAGCGGCGCGTTGCGCACGAACTCGCCGAGCGCCTGCGGTGGGTTGACCGCTGTGACTCCTGTTGCCGAACATTTGAGCTGGATCCTGGACGCCGCCAGCAAGCTCGATGGCATCGAAGGCACATGGACGAAGCGCTGACCTCGTCCATGTGCCGGGGACTTACGCAGCAAACCTCAAAAGCTTGATCGCCGCATAATCCTGAACGCCGCCGCCGACGCGCTTCGTGGTGTAGAACAGCACGTAGGGCTTGGCCGAATAAGGATCGCGCAGCACGCGCACGCCCGCTCGGTCGACCACGAGATAACCGCGCTTGAAATCGCCGAAGGCGATGGCGCAGGCATTGGCCGCGATGTCGGGCATGTCCTCGGCCTCTACGACGGGGAAGCCCATCAGCGTCGCCGACTGGCCGAGGCTTGCGGGCGGCGCCCAGAGATACTGGCCGCTATCGTCCTTGAACTTGCGGATCGCGCTCTGCGTCTTGCGGTTCATGACGAAGGAGGCATTCTGGCGATAGCCTGCCTTGAGGGCATAGATCAGCTCGATCAGTACATCGGACGGACCATCCGCCGGAAAGCCCGCGCCGCCGGACTGGATGGTGCCGAGGCGGCCCCATTCCCAGATCTCGTCCTCGACCATGTCGGAAGCGAGAAAGCCCTTGGGCTTGTTGACGCCGTCGCCGTTGACGAAGGCAGCGCTTTCCTGCTCGGCGAAGGCGGCCTCGACCTCCTCCGCGATCCAGCGGTCGATATCGACCACGGAATCGTCGAGAAGGGTCTGGGTTGCCGCCGGCATGGCATAGAGTTCCATGGCCGGAAAGCTCATCTCGGAGAGGGTCGGACCCGCCGTCTGCGGCCGCGCCGCCGTCTCGCCGACCCAGCCGGAAGCGGGACCCGAGGTCGAGAAGGCGCGCTTGTACTGGCCGCCGGAAATGACCCGCACAGACGAGATGGCGCGGATCGGCGACACGCCCGACAGGCGGCGCAGCACCTCGCGCTCGACATTGTCGGGCACGAGATAGCCGCCATCCGGGCCGGAGCCTGAGGAAAGCGCCTTCTCCTCCAGGCGCTTGAGGCCGGAGGCCTCGCCGCTGCGCATATAGGCGTTAAAGGCCTGCTTGTGCTCGGCCTGCGCCGGATCGCGCAAGGCTTCCGCGCCTGCGCCAAGCGGCGGGCGCGAGCGCTCGAGCGTCAGGCGGTCGAGCCGGCGCTTGGCATCGTCGAGGGCGGTATCGATGCGGACGAGCTTCTCGTCGGTCACGACATCGCTCGTCAGCCGCGTCTCGATTTCGCCGAGGCGCGTATCGTTGGTGTCCTTGAACGCCTCGAAGGCACGCGCGAAATCCTCGAAGGCCGAGGCGACGTCGTCGGAAGTGGATTTGGTTTCAACAACAGGGATCATGTGAATCGTTTGGTTGGAAGAAATGAAAAAGCCCGCCGGAAGGCGGGCTCGGGATTCGACCAGAAGGTCGAGAATGTCAGCGCGTTGCGCGCCTGACGGTCCGCGTCACCGTCGGCCCGCTTACAGCGCCGACAGCACCGCCCGCGACGGCACCGACCGGCCCGGCGACGGCGCCGACACCTGCACCGACGGCGGCACCGCCGACGCGTTCCTGCGTGGTGGTGCAGCCTGCGGCCGCGAGGACAAGAAGAGCGGTGAAAGCGAGTTTCTTCATGGAAAACCTCCCGAAAGAGCGGAGAGGCCTCACCGGCAAGCCGGCCGCCCGCAGCCTCCGCTCCTATGCGGGCCTCTGGCTAACGCCTTACGGCGAACGGAGTTCAGGAAAATAGTCGAGAGGCGCTCGCGCGGATCCTATCCGCCAGATCCTCCCTTGCATGCTTCACCCGCTTCACCCGCTCCACCCGCGCGCCCGGCAGCATCGGGAAGGTCACGATGGAGATTTCCCACAGGTCGAGCTTTTCCAGCCGCCGCAGGCCGGTAGGTCGCTCGGCCCGCGCGCGCTCGACGCGAAAGCCGATGGAGAGGCCGTCGACCGCGCCGTCGCGCATGAGGGCGTGGATGTCCCGGGCGCGCTCCACGGCAAGGTTGAGCTTGCCGCGAACTTTCAGGCCGCGACGATCCTCCGCGATGGAGAGCCAGCGGCCGATGGGTGTGGCGGGATCGTGCTGCCAGAGAAGACGGATATCGCCCACGCCGCGTTTCCTGAGGCTATCGGCGAAGGCGCCGGACATGACCACGTCCTTGCCGAGATCGGCGATGCCGAACAGGCTGGCATAGCCTTCGAAAATGCCGTCGGCATCGATCCTGGTGACGGGCTCCGCGAGAAGCTTCACCTCGCGGGCGATGGACGTGCCGCAGGACATCATCGGGCTCCTCCGCGCGAAGGTTTGGCGGGCCTGGTGTCGAGTTTTTCGAGCTGGCGCACGAAGTCGCGGAACACGAGCGTCGCACGCCCCTGCGCCTCGCGCACGGCTTTGGGCTTGCGCGCCGTGTGCGCGGTAGAGCGAGTCATGGAAGATCTCCCGATTGGCGGCGGTTGAAGAGGGACAGCTCGCGCACGAACTCGTCGAAGCGGCGGTTGGCCGCGAAAAGATCGCGAAGAGTCATGGCAAGCAGCGCGGAGGCTCCGCTCGCCCAGACGAACAGGGCGAGATGAGCAAGATCGCCGCGGCTGATGACAGCCTCGGCGATCCGGTCGAATATGTTCATGATTTGTTCCAGCAACATTCCCGGCGGATGGGTGAGATGGGGCGTTGCCTCGGGTTTAGATTTCTAGTGTGCTCCCTTGAAAGCGGGATGCGATGGCGAGGTCGGCACGATGCGCTCGTGAAGGGAGAGAGCATCGGATGATCCCGAAAGTGGAATCCACATTTGGGTCCGATGCGCCAGGAGATGAACGCTTCGCAACCGGGCGCTACGTCGGTTCGAGGTGAATGCGCCCCCCTCTCGAATGATGAAGCGAAGAGGATGGTCGCGTCTTCGGCGCCGCTTGCGCCGAAAGCTTTACGCGGCTGACCGGCCCCTGCTGTTTGCCGCCGAACGCGGCGCGCGCCCATACCCCACCGCTTCCCGCTTCTCCTCTTCGCTCAGGAACGTCGCAGCCGAAACGCGGCGCCAGAGGCTTTCGCGTTCCGTTGCCAGCGCCTCGATGGCGTCGAGGTCGGGTTCGAGGTGGAGCAATTCGCCGAAAGCGGGCGAGAGCCATTGCGCCAGGGCTTCCGCCGTGCGCTTCACCAGCGGGATGATCGTCTGGCGGTAGAAGGCGCGGTTGGCTTCGGCGTAGTTGGCGTGGGTGTTGTCGCCTGGCAGGCCGAGCAGCAGCGGCGGCACGCCGAAGGCGAGCGCGATCTCTCGCGCGGCTCCCGCCTTCGCCTCGACGAAATCCATGTCCTTCGGAGAAAGGGATAATGGCTTCCAGTCGAGGCCGCCTTCGAGCAGGAGCGGCCTCCCGGCATTGCCCGCGCCCTGATAGTTCGTCTCCAGTTCGCCCTTGAGGCGGTCGAATTGCGCATCGGTGAGCACCGAGCCGCCGACGACCAGCGCGCCGGAGGGGCGCGCCGCATTGTCGAGCAGCGACTTGTTCCAGGCGCCCGCCGCGTTGTGGATGTCGAGGGCCGTCGCCGCAGCTTCCATGGGCGAGAGACCATAATAATCGTCCGCCGGATGAAACAGCGTCAGGTGCAGCACGGGCGGCATCGCTTCCGCCCCTTGCGCGAAGCGGATGGTTTGCGTTCCGATTGTGTAATCGTAAGCCATCGGCCAGCCATCCGCGCCCGGCACCACGCGCATCCGGTCGGGACGCAGGGCGTAAAGTTCGCGCGGTGCGCCATCGACGCTCACCGCCTCCACATAGGCGTTGCCGGAGACGAGGAGGTGGCCATAGACGCTCTCCAGGAAACGCTGCCCGCCCTCCCGCGCATTGGGACGGGCGAGGAGCGCGAGAAGGGGATGCTCGACGAGTTCCCCTCCCCTCTGCTTGAGCACGAGGGGAAGAGAGGCGGAGGCCTCCGCCACCAGCCGCACGGCCCGGTGCACGACGGCGTTCTTCTGAAAACCCTCGCGCGCCAAGGCCGCGTAGTCGCGCGGGGTCCATACGGCATGTCCGGCGACATAGAGCGCGACGGAGGAATGCGCGCGCGAAGCCTTGGCCTCAGGCGGAGCCTGAAACCATCGGGTCAGCATATTCAACATGGAAAGCTCCGGCCCGTCGGCAGACGGGCAAAGAAAGATTTGCGCAGCGTCGATTGATGCTGCAATTTCAGCATGGAAATAAAATCACAACTTCCTGTGGGGCCCCGCGAAAGAAAGATCGAATGTCATGCGCGACATACTTCTGTTGATCGGCCGCATTCTTCTGGTCGTGATTTTCATCATCTCCGGTGCCACCAAGTTCTACGCCCTCGGGGATACCTCCGCCTATATCGCGTCGAAGGGCCTGCCCTTGTCATGGCTTCTCGCCCCGATCGTCGCGGTGGTGGAGCTGGGGCTCGGCCTCGTCGTCGCCGTCGGCTTCAGGACGCGCTGGGCGGCCCTCGCTCTGGCGCTCTTCGCCCTCATCACCATCCCCTTCGCCCACGATTTCTGGAACATGGTCGATCAGGAACGCGCCCTGAACCAGATCCAGGCGATGAAGAACCTGTCCATGATCGGCGGTTTCCTGATCCTCGCCGCCGTCGGACCGGGGCGATTGTCGCTCGATCAGGGATGAGCATCCGGGCCGCGGGCATCACAACATCCGCACCCGCGGCTCCTTCTTTTCGCGGAGCATCAGCTCCGTGAGCGCCCAGACCAGCGCATCCATGCGGTCCGGGGAACGGCCGGAGGTCAGGCCGCCGGGTCCGAAATCGCAGAGCTCGTCCTCGAGTTCGGGCAGCGCGCCCACATGGCGCACACGTCCCTGCGTGTAGAGCACGGAGACCGGCTCGGCGCGCAGGTATTTTCCGCGCGTCGCCCGCACGCTCGTGACGGGCACGGAAGCGTCGACCTCGCGGATGACCTGCATCGCCATCTCGCCGCCCTGGTTCGTCTCGACGACGAGCGCATCCGCCTGCAGGCGGCGATAGAGCGCGACGGCTTTTGCGGCCCAGGCGGGCGGCTTCAGGCCGGAGGCGGTCTCGTCCGCAAGCACATAAGCCGTGCCGCCATCGTCGATCCCGGCGGCAACGATCCCGCAGGCATCCGCGCGTTTCGACGAGGAGGCGGGCGGATCGACGGCGACGACGATGCGAGCAAGTGGCGGCGCCGCATCGATCCGGCTTGCCTCGATCACGTCGCGGGTCCACAGCGCGTCGGGACGGTCCTCGATGATTTCACCATCGAGTTCCTGCCGCCCGAGCCGCGTGCCGGCATAGCGCCCCACCACCGTGTCGAGAAAGACAGGCGCGAGGTTGGCCGCGTTGTCGGCGGTCTTCGCCCGCGACACCGCCACCAGCGGATCGGCGAGGAAGCGCTTCAGAAGCGGGATCGGGCGCGGCGTCGTCGTTACCATCTGGCGCGGATGCGCGCCGAGGCGCAGGCCGAATTGCAGCATGTCCCAGGTCTCCTCCACGTGCCGCCACTTGGCGAGTTCGTCCGCCCAGGCGGCCTCGAATTGCGGGCCGCGTAAGGAATCCGGATCTTCCGCCGAGAAGACCTGCGCCACCGCGCCATTCGGCCATTCGAGCTTGCGCAAGGACGGCGACCATGTGGGGCGCTCGGAACGCGCGTGAACGGCGAGAATTCCGGCAGGCCCTTCCACCATCACGTTGCGCACATCGGCAAAGGTCTCGCCGATCAGCGCGATGCGGCCGAGGGGCTTATCGGAAAAGTCGGGATCGCCGAGCGCGATGCCGCGCACCCATTCAGCGCCCGAGCGGGTCTTGCCCGCGCCGCGTCCGCCCAACATGAGCCAGGTGGTCCAGGGATCGCGGCTGCGGGCGACGCCAGGCGGCCGCTGCTCGGTGCGGCAGAGCAATGGCCAATGGCGCAGGGCCCTTTCGAATTCGGCCTCAGACCAGGAGGCAGTCGCTTCCTTGAGCCTCTTCCTCCGCCACAATCCGCTCAAGGTGACGAGCAAGCTCGTCGCGGAGTTCATGGATGGAGCGAGGCGGGGTTTCGTCGTGCTCGGTTGCATCGAGCCTTGTACTTTCCTGTTCCAAAAGCGCCTGCGCGGTCGTCAGCGTCTTGGCGAAAGACGCGAGCGTGCGGGCCGCTTTGTCGTGATCCATCGGGCGCTTCGAATTCTGCTCCTTCACGAGGGCATCGATGCGCGAGCGCGTCACCTGCACCAGGGACATCGCCGCCTCGCGCAGGTTGGAGCGGCCTGGGACGGAGCGCGTGGAGGCAGCGGAGAATTCGTCCGCCGATTTTTTCTCCTTCGCCTGCGCGTCCGGCCCAGCGCTCGCAATGGTCTCCTTTCGGGGCGGCCAGTTCCACGCCTGCCGCAGCCGAACGAACGTGGTGCGGCTCACGCCAAGAAAGGTGGCGATGGCGCTCAACGAAATCGACCGATGATGCACGTAGTAATCATAGGCCCGCTCTTTCATTTCAGCGGGGATTTCAATCATCAGAGTCATGCGAGAACCAATAAAAAAAACCGCCCAGGCGCAAGCCGGAGCGGTGATCATCTGACAGGGACGACGGGAGGTCATCGTCACTCACACTTCGTCAGTGTTCTTGTTTTGTACCCTAAGAGCGCGCCGCTGTCAAGCCGGATGTATAAGGCGTGCATCCGCAGCACATCGAAGCCTTGCGGCGCTTCACTTTCGTCACGAATGCATGACTCGCTCGAACCCGGAAACCGGCGAGTCGCTACGGGTTTCGCAGAGCACGCAGACGCGACAGCAGGATGGAGAGAACGATCGCCATATAGCCTGCCAGCTTGATAGTCGCGATGATGATATGGCCGAATTCCCAGCGATTGCGGAGTTCGAAGAAATCTTCCGGAATCGGCCCCGGCTGCCAAGTGGCCACCACGCCCAGCCAGATGAAAAGGCTCGTAGCAAAGAGAAGCGCGCCCATCAGCGCGAACCAAAGTCTGGACGGTCCTTGCGCACCCAATAGGCCAGGATGCCCGCGACGAGAATCGCTCCGCCATCGAGTGGCCCGCCGAGGATACCGAAAAGCTGGAATTGTCCGTTGAAGACCGTCGCCTCGCGCCAGAGCTCAGGCGACCACACGGTCAGGCGCGGCAGAGCCTCAAGCGCATGGGCGAAAGACGGTCCGAGGCTGAGCGCGCTGATGACGAGCGCCAAGAATCGCCAGACGAGCAGGCCCATGAAGATCTCCTCTCTTCGCGAGGGAGACTATCGGGCGTATGCGCGGCAAGTCCACCGTCCTGTCCCGGAGCAGGCACAGGCCATGGCAGAATAGGCTGAGGCTTTCATCTCAGGATCGTGGGACGGAGCAGACAGCGCCCCCTTCCCGGTTAAAGCCTCGGACCTGAAAGTGGCTTCCACTTTTAGAATCATCCGATGCTTTCTCTTTTGGTGAGAGCATCGCGTGGCCGCAAAACCGGGGCCACGTTTGCGCACGATGCTCTAGAGACGCCAAGGCAGGAAAATCCTGCAGATGTCGGAAGACAAACCGGACAGGTTAAAGCGGCCGAAGGAAGAATGGATTTACGTTCACTTTATGTTCCATAAAACATTCCTCTTCTGGATAAAGTTTCATGTAATTGCGATCATATCGGGAACGAAGCGCAAATATTAAACGAACAAATACCTCAGAGGGATAATCCCTCAAAGGATACTATATAAATATATAGCTACATAAATAAGTAGTGTCAAATAAAATTACATTCCAGATCTTTTTCCACGCTCCGCTCGCCGCAGAACAGCCCTTAGAAACTGAGATCGACTGTAATCATGTCGTGGTCGGAAATCGGTCTTCCCTGCCCGTCCAGAGCAGCCAGGACCTGAGGCCTCTCGGCCTTCATGCCGCGCACCACGATCCAGTCGAGCTTGCCGAAGGGTGGCTCCGGCTTGTGCGAGGGTCCCGTGCGCTGGGTGGGCGCCGCTACATTTGCGGCCACCCATTCGAAACCGGCCCCGCGCAGATCGTCGAAGAGCGGCTCGTATCGCTCCGGCGCCTCGAGCCAGACCTGCTGCTCCTCCCCGCCATGCGGCAGATCCTTGGTGTTGAAATCGCCGCCGATGATGCAGGCCGCATCCGGCGCCAGCTTGTCGAGCGCGCGGAGGAGCGTCTGGATCTGAGCCTGCCGGTCGGCCGCGTCGGTCTTGCTTTCCAAATGGGCGCTTACGAGCCACAGAGGGCGCGGTGCATCGGCGACCCGCGCAGCCAGCGCCATGCGCCCGCCAACCCGGCGCTGCGCGCCATCGCGGCCGGGAAACCAGAAGCCGCTTTCCTCCAGCGGGATCAGGCGCGGCTCCGCCAGGGCGAGTTTCGTGACGATGGCGTTGCCGTGGAAGCCGCGTGCATTGTGCTCGCCCGCATGTTCGCGCATCTCGCGGGCATCTCCGAGATCGAGTTCCACGAATTCGACGCCATAAACATAGCCCTCTCCGGCAGCGCCGATCAGCTCGCGCAAGGGATGTCCGTTGCCGGAGCGCGCCATGCCCAGATCGACCTCGCTGAACAAGGCGACATGTGCGCCTGCCCGATCGAGCAAGGCCCGCGCGGCCTCGCGATATTTCAGCCGCTCCGCGTTGAACGCCGCAAGCCTCAGGCGGCCGGGCCACGCGAGCGGATGCGATGGCGGCCGGTATTCGATCCCGTGAAATGCACCGATGTCCTGCAGAAAACGGTCATGCCGCTCTCGGGTCGCAGGAGGCTGTCGCGCCTCCGCGAGGGTAGCGCTGTCGGGTGCTGGCAGATCCTGCACCAGCATGGAGATCAAAGGGCGCATGGTATCCTGCGGGGGAGAACGGCAAGGGCGCTTGCCACACCCAGATAAAGTGGCGTTTCTCCGCACGAATGTACCCTTTTCATCAAAAAAAACTTTCGACGTTAGGAACTTGTTTTGGTATTGGTCGTTTATCGGCCGGATCAAGGATACCGTTGGGGAGACAGCCCATGCTTACCTGGGCTAGTGTTGTTGCGCTTGGTGTAGGTGCTCTCGCCTATTTTTCAGGCGATCCTACAGCTGTACTCCGCAGCGTAGCGGAGCTCGGAGGCGTGATCGCTCTCTTCGCGCTCGTTTGCGCGGCCGAAGCCTTCAACTGATCCCATTCCTTACGCACGTTCGGCATCGACAGCAGCCCTGCGTTCGGGAGATCGCGGCCTAAACCGCTCTCGTCTTGAATCAGTATGGCCGCATTGCGTTCCAAATGCAACGTAATTAAATTATGATGCATGAACGTACATCAGCTCGACCGCGTCCCAACCTCTGAGCTACAGCAGCTAATCAACGGTCTGACGGATTCGGCTTCAGACAAAAATGCGGGAGAAGCCGCACGGGCTGCTTTGCAGAACGAAGTCGCACGCGCCATCGATGCAGGAGTCGAAGAGCGGCTTTCCGTCCTTCTCGAAGGGATCGGCGATTCCTTTTACGCGCTCGATAGGGAATGGCGCTTCACCTATATCAACCGGACAGCCGAGGCTTATTACGGCATTCCGCATCAGGACATGCTTGGGCGGGTGATCTGGGACGTCTTTCCCTGGTCAGCCGGAACCGAGCTGCGCCAGCGTTATGAGCAAGTCTTCGCGTCCGGCGAACCGGCCTCGTTCGAGGCGGAAGCGGTCAGTGCGCCCGGCCACTACCTCGAGTTTCATATCTTCCCCTACAATGGCGGTCTCGGCGTGAGCTTTCGCGACTGGACGGAGCGCCGCCGCGCCGAGGAGGAGATGCGCGAGAGCCAGGCCCGCCTCAGGGCCCTTGCGGACAACATGCCACTCGGCATGGTCTACCAGATGACGGACGACGCAGATCATGAGATCCGGCGCCTCATCTACATGTCCCAAACCTGCGAGCACTTGACCGGAGTCCCAGCCGAGGATGTGCGCGTCAATCCGGGCCTGCTTTACGAGCTTGTGCTTCCAAAATATCGCGCGCAAATGTTCGAGAAGGAAATCGAGGCCCATCGGGAGGAAAAGCCCTTCGATCTCGAAATCGAGATGCGTCATGCCAGGACCGGAGAAATCCGCTGGCATCGCATCGTCGTTACGCCGCGCCGGCTGGCCAACGGCACCCGCGTATGGGACGGGACCCAGATCGACATTACCGACCACAAGCGGGCGGAAGAGCATCTGCACCTGCTCGTCAACGAGCTGAATCACCGGGTCAAGAACACGCTCGCCACGGTCCAGTCCCTTGCGGCGCAAAGCTTTTCCAAAACCGGCACGGATGCGGACGGCGCGCTGGCCAAAGCCCGCCATGCCTTCGAGGCCCGCCTCTTCGCCCTGGCGCGCGGCCATGACGCGCTCACGCGCGAAAACTGGGAAGGCGCCCGCCTTGCCGAAATCGTCGACCAGGCCTTCGCGCCCTATCGCAGGGAACAAGACAACGGCAACATTCTCGAAACCGAAGGTCCTGATTTGCGTATCGCGCCCTCCATGGCGCTGAGCCTGTCGATGGCCTTGCACGAGCTTTGCACCAATGCGCTCAAGTACGGCGCCCTGAGTGTCGCCGGCGGATGCATCTGCATTGCCTGGTCGGTTGCAGAGGACTGTGCCGGGAACCGTCTTACCATGCGCTGGGAGGAGCGCGGCGGCCCGCCCGTCAAGCCGCCCACGCGCAAAGGCTTCGGCTCCCGGCTCATCGAAGGTGGGTTGTCCCGCGAGCTGAACGGATCCGTACGGCTGGCCTACGAGCCGGCTGGCGTCGTCTGCACCATCGATGTGCCGCTTTCCTAGAGCCTATTTCATGAACTCCGGTTCCTGAAAGAGGCTCTATTTTTTTGAAAAGGCGCATTTTCAGCCGCAAAACCGGTGTCCACTTTTGCTGAAAATGCTCCGGGCAGAATGCTCATGAATAGGGCCATGGGAACAAAGCCATGGCCCTAATGCCGGAAAAGGATAAAGCCCCGTCTCAGCCATTCGTCGATAGGGCCCGGAATCCGACTTGCGACGAAGTGGGGTTTCGTTGTCAATACCATCCAAGTGACAGAGTCACGATTCCAGGGAGGAATGAGAACGATGAAACGTCGTCAGTTTTTGCAAGCCGCAACGATCGGCGCCGCCTCGACGGCGGTTGCCGCACCGGCCATTGCGCAGTCGATGCCGGAATTGAAGTGGCGTCTGCAATCCGGCTTTCCGAAGTCGCTCGACACGATCTATGGCGGGGCGGAAGTCATCGCCAAGTTCGTGAATGAGGCGACGGATGGCAAATTCCAGATCCAGCCTTTCGCGGCGGGCGAAATCGTCGGTACGCCTCAGGTGGCGGATGCGGTCGGCAACGGCACCATCGAGATGGGCCATACCTGCTCCTACTACTATTTCGGCAAGGACCCGACCTTCGCCATCGGCACGGCCCTGCCCTTCGGCCTCAATGCCCGCCAGATGAATGCGTGGCTCTATCACGGCACGGGCAACGATCTGCTCAACGAGTTCTACGCCAAGCACAACATGTATGGCATGCCTGCCGGCAATACCGGCGTGCAGATGGGCGGCTGGTTCCGCAAGGAGATCAAGACCGTCGACGACCTGAAGGGCCTCAAGATGCGCATTGCGGGTCTGGCCGGCATGGTCATGGCGAAACTCGGCGCCGTGCCGCAGCAGATCCCCGGCGGCGACATCTACCCGGCCCTCGAGCGCGGCACCATCGACGCCGCCGAGTGGGTCGGCCCCTACGACGACGAGAAGCTCGGCTTCGCGAAGGTCGCGCCCTATTACTATTATCCCGGCTTCTGGGAAGGCGGCCCCTCCATCCATCTCTTCATCAATCAGGCGAAGTGGAAGGAACTGCCGAAGGCTTATCAGGCCATCCTGACGGCCGCCGCCGGCTACGCCAATTCGGACATGCTGGCGAAGTACGACGCCCGCAACCCGGCCGCCCTGCGCCGCCTGCTCGGCGCCGGCACGCAGCTGCGCCCCTTCTCGCAGGAAATCCTCGAAGCCGCCTACAAGGCCTCCAACGAGGTCTATGACGAAGTGTCGGCGAAGAACCCGGACTTCAAGAAGATCTACGAGAGCGTCCGCGGCTTCCGCAACGAGGAATATCTCTGGTTCCAAGTGGCCGAATACGCCTACGACACTTTCATGATCCGCGCCCGCGCCCGCGGCTGAGGTCTCGCGAAACCCTGAAGAAAGGGCGGTCTCCGGACCGCCCTTTTTTATTGGCGACGCAGCCCTATCATCAGCGCGAACAGCCCTTCGCTTCAGCTTGCACAGGATTTCGTCAGGTATCAGGTATCAGGACACGATCAAGGAAACTCCGACATCATGGTTTGGACCCTTCGCGTGAGCTTCCTGCTCTTCGTGGCCTTGCTGATCTTCCTCGTGTCGCCCTTCGTGGCCCTCTACGAACTTGCCAAGGCGGTGCAGACCCGAGACATGGCGCGGATCGAGAGCCGCGTGAATTTCCGCGCATTGCGCACCTCTTTCTCGCGCCAGATCGTCGGCGATTTCCTGAAGACCTCGTCTGGGGAGCAGAGCTTCGGCGGCCTCGACAGCAATGTGGCGGCCAATGCGGGAGCCGTGGCCCTTGATCCCTTTGTGGAACAACTCGTCACGCCGCAGGCGATGATCGATCTCCTGGAGGACGGCTGGACCCAGGCCGCGGCTGGAGCGGCCAATGCTGCGACATCAAATCCCCTGTCATACGGCTTCGGGTCGCTCGATCTCGACACGCTCCGCAAAGCCTGGAGACTCTTCATCCTCTCAGAATCGCAGGGGTTCAGAAGCATTTCCATGCCGTTGCCGCCGGATCTATCGAAGGACAAGCAGTTCAGGCTGACCTGGCGCCTGAGCGGCACCACCTGGCGCCTCACCGGAATCGAACTGCCCCGCGCACTACGCGAAGAATTGCTCCGGCGCATGCCGCAATCGGCAGGCTAGCGCATCGTTCGGGCCGGAAAACCGGTCCACTTTTCCGCACGATGCGCTAGACCTGGGATTGGCGCCCGGGCCCTTCCGATCCATTCAGGGGTCGATCCGGCACAAAAAATTTTCAGCGAATTACTTAAAGTAACCGCACATCGATCATAAAAACTCAATTTTGAATAATAAGCCACCCCACCAGGGCAAGTGGAAAGACAGTTCCGAGCAAGAAACAGACGATACCGGACGTCATTTCAAATCCCTCCTGTGCTTAACAACTCCTTAGAAAAATTTCAGTTCCTGCTGCATTGCACCAGATGACTTGCCGATGGGCATCCCCTGCCAGACCGAATGGCGAGAGAACTTTCCGCGGCCTTGCGACATAATCGCCTTACAGGTGCCGGACGGAACCGAGCTTCGCCGTTTCGATTGTCAGAGCGAGTGACAGGGTAAAAGCGATGAGCGACCAGCAATCTCCGGACATGGAACGGATCAGCGACACGGAATTTCTCCGCAAGAGCCTGATCCTGATCGGGCTGGTCGTTCTCATCCTCTTCCTGTGGCAGCTTTCTGACGTGCTGCTCCTGGCCTTCGGCTCGATCCTCGTCGCGATCATCCTGCATGCTTTCGCCGACGTTCTCGTCCGCTATCTCAACATTCCGTCGCGATGGAGCCTCGTCACGGCCAGCCTGACCATTCTCGTGCTGTTCATTGGATTGGCGGTGTTCTTCGGCGCCAATATCAGGACGCAATTGAACAACGTGGCCGAGCAGCTCCCCGTGGCCATCGATGCCTTCGGCCAGAAGCTTGGTATCGGAGCGATTTCCGACGATCTGTCCAAAATGCTGAGCGAGGTGCCGAGCAGCGGCCTTGCGCTGCGCATTGCCGGCATCGGCGGAACGATCCTGAGCGGACTGACCGACTTCGTTCTCGTCATCATCGCCGGGCTTTATATCGCGGCGTCGCCCCGCATCTATTTCGACGGCTTCGTCAAACTCTTTCCCATCCGCCAACACCGGCGTGTCGAAAGTACCCTTGTAGCATCGGGCGAGGCCCTGAAGCTGTGGCTGATCTCGCAACTCATCGCCATGATCTGCGTCGGTATTCTTTCGACCTTCGCATTCTGGCTGATCGGCCTGCCTTCACCCTATGCGCTCGGCCTGATCGCCAGCCTGCTGGAATTCATCCCGTTCCTGGGCCCTATCCTCGGGGCTCTGCCAGCCGTGCTGATTTCCTTCACCTTAGGGGGCGAAACGGTGATCTGGACAATAATTGCTGCCTTCATCATCCAGCAACTCGAAGGCAACGTCATTTTCCCGCTGGTGGAAAGGAGAATGGTCAGCATTCCGCCTGCCCTCGCCCTGTTCGGCATCGTCGTGGGCGGCATTCTTTTCGGCACCATCGGCCTGATGCTGGGCTTCCCTCTGGTG
This sequence comes from Microvirga sp. 2TAF3, assembly GCF_052114965.1. Classification (NCBI taxonomy): domain Bacteria; kingdom Pseudomonadati; phylum Pseudomonadota; class Alphaproteobacteria; order Hyphomicrobiales; family Methylobacteriaceae; genus Microvirga; species Microvirga sp. 2TAF3. Next base: position 106,540 of record NZ_JBFRFT010000011.1, read on the forward strand.
GTCGTGGCCTATGTCCTGGTCAAGAAACTCTACGTGCGCGAAACCTTGGGCGAGAGCACGCCGATCCCGGGAGAAACCAAGCCCAAAGACGTGAGGGCTTAGCGCATCATGCGGAAAAGTGCGTCCACTTTGGGCCGATACTTCAGGCATTGCCGGCCGACCGGGGCATAGAACTCTTTCAAAGTCTTGTTTTTCGGCATTTTTAGAAAGGGCCGGCCCCTCTCTCGCGGAAGACGTTCTGAAGCGCCGAGGAGACATTTCCAAATCGGCAGCCTCTAGGCAGGAGAGAACGACCCGCGCACGACAAAAGGGGTTTACCCTCACGAGTAAACCCCTTGAGTGGCAGCATCCTCATGCGCCAACAAGTTTCCGGAATCATCCGGCAATATAATGCAAGTTGTGTTTTACTTTTTACCACCCAACGATAGCAGATACACTATCGCGCTCAGGTAGATCTTTACTAACACTTCTTCGGCGGAGTCATTGTCGTAGCCTCCACTACCTTGGTCAGACCCATAACCTTGCCCATCCCCTTCCAGAAGTCAATCGTGCAGCGCAACAACTTGAACAAACCATTGTCATCTTTGACAATTTGTTTGAACAAAAGCCGGAAGACACACCTTTTCACGCAGGTGCGAAGATAGAATTCATAGATAATTATTCCTGATCCGACCCTTCGCCGTAGGGCCAATCAGTGATGCGCTCCAGAAGTTCGCGAAGGGTAAAATCCTCCTCCGGCCCTGCCACCCGGTCGCGCACCGAGATCCCGGCGGCATGGACGGTCTCGGGATCTCCCGAAACGAGGTGATGCCACCAGTAGAGATCCTTACCCTCGGCAATCAGCCGGTAGGCGCAGGTCTCCGGCAGCCAGGACAGGGTGCGCACGGCACTCGGGGTCAGGCGCACGCAATCGGGCACCTTGGCCTGCCGGTTCGGGTAGTCGCGGCAGCGGCAGGTCTGATCGTCGAGGAGGGTACAGCCCACATCTGTATAGAGAACCTCGCCCGTATCCTCGTCCTCGAGCTTGACGAGGCAACAGCGCCCGCACCCGTCGCACAGGCTCTCCCATTCCTCGGAGGTCATGACATCCAGAGATTTTACTCGCCAAAAGGGTAAATCTTCAGGCTTTGGTGTGACGAGAGCTGTGGTATCCATACGGAAGGTCTCAATCCTTTCTTTACGGCGCTTTGAAGGAGATGGGATATGTCGGCCTACGATTTTACTCCGTGAAGCGACGAAACCGGATGAACCGTCAAGCCTCTTCGTGAGTTGTTAGTGAAAGAGCCCGGACGGCGAAAGCTCTCCCCGGTATCTCGAGGAACAAAACGCCACAACAGGTCCACCTGACCTGCCCCGAAGGACTCCCCGTGCGCCCGCAAAACCCTACCCCCCTGACGACAAGGATCAAGCGCGCGGCCCTCGCCTTCGATGCCTGGCTCAACACCACCCTTTACCAGACGGGCCGCGGATTGGCGCGAGGCTGGGAAATCTATTCGGACAAGGTGAAGTGCCTGCGGTTTCGTGGCGCACCCCGGGTTCTTCTCGACCTGACCAGCGAAGCGACAACCTTGGGCCTCGTCGGCGGGGTAGCGATGCTTGCCTTGGCGCTGCCAGCTTTCCGGGAAACGGAGGAGGACTGGCTCAAGACCCAGGACCTCGCCGTCACCTTCCTCGACCGTTACGGGCACGAGGTAGGGCGGCGCGGCCTCCGGCTCGACGATTCCTACAAGCTTGAGGATTTCCCCGACTATCTCATCAAGGCGGCGCTCTCGACGGAGGACCGCCGCTTTTACGAGCATTGGGGCATCGATCCCATCGGCACGACCCGCGCCCTTGTCGTTAACGCTAAAGGCGGCGGCGTGGTGCAGGGCGGCTCCTCCATCACGCAGCAGCTTGCGAAGAACCTCTTCCTCACCAACGAGCGCTCGCTCGAGCGTAAGATCAAGGAAGCCTTTCTGGCCGTCTGGCTGGAATTCCACCTGACGAAGGATCAGATCCTCAAGCTTTATCTCGATCGCGCCTATATGGGCGGCGGCGCTCACGGCGTCGTGGCCGCGGCGGATTACTATTTCGGCAAGTCGGCCAAGGACGTGACGCTCGCCGAGGCCGCCATGCTCGCAGGTCTGTTCAAGGCGCCGACGAAATATGCGCCTCACATCAACCTGCCGGCGGCGCGTGCCCGCGCCAACGACGTGCTGCACAACATGGTCGAGTCCGGCTTCCTGACGGAGGGGCAGATTCAAACGGCCCTGCGCAACCCTGCGACGCCGGTCACCCGCAGCCGCGAAACGACGCCCGATTTCTATCTCGACTGGGCCTTCGAGCAGGTGAAGCAACTGGCCGCCGCCAGGAAGTTCGGCGACGACCGGGTTCTGACGGTGAAGACCCCGCTCGATACCTCCCTTCAAGCGCATGCCGAGGCGACGCTGGAAAACATGCTTCGCCAGCATGGCCGCGAGTACAAGGCCAACCAGGGCGCCATCGTCGTCATGGACGTGGACGGAGCGGTGCGCGCGATGGTCGGCGGACGGGATTACGGCCAGAGCCAGTTCAACCGCGCCACCGATGCCCTGCGCCAGCCGGGCTCTTCCTTCAAGCCCTTCGTCTATGCCACGGCGCTGACGGAGGACCCGAAACTCACCCCCTCCTCGCAGGTGGTCGACAAGCCGATCTGCCTGGGCAATTGGTGCCCGCAGAATTACGGCCGGTCGTTCTCCGGCAGCATGCCCATGGTCTCCGCGCTGGCGCGGTCCATCAACTCGATCCCGGTCTGGATGTCCTTGCAGATTGGCAAGGGCAACGCCAAGGCGGGCCGTGCGAAGATCATCGAGATGGCCGGCAAGATGGGCCTGACCCATCCCCTGACGGATTCGAGCTCGCTGCCCATCGGCGCGGCGGAAGTCACCGTCATCGACATGGCTTCGTCCTATGCGGTCTTCGCCAATGGCGGGCGCAAGGCGCCTCCCTATTCGGCCTGGGAAGTGCACAACTCCCAGGGCGACGTCATCTATCGCCGCGCCACCGACACGCCGCCGCAGCCGGTTCTGGAGCAGCGCGTCGTCGGCGCCATGAATTTCATGCTGAACAAGGTCGTCGAGCAGGGCACCGGCAAGCGCGCCGCCCTCGAAGGCATCCGCGCCGCCGGCAAGACCGGCACCACCAATGCCTATCGCGACGCCTGGTTCGTCGGTTACACGGGAAATCTCGTAGCCGGCGTCTGGTACGGCAACGATGACCACAGCGCCATGAACAACATGACCGGCGGCACCCTGCCCGCCATGACGTGGCAGCAGGTGATGACCCTCGCTCACCAGAACCTGGAGATCCGTCCGCTCCAGGGCCTCGAGCCGGAAAACGGCGCAAAGGTCGCCTCCAACGGCCGCAATGCGACGGACGAGATACTTGCCGCCTCGCAGGCCTATCTGGCCGGCACCTTGTCGCGCCGTTCCTACGATGTCCTGGGCAGCATCGGCGCGCTCTTCCAATCCGCGGAACGTCCGGCCTCGGCGGAAAAGCAGGTCGGTCCACTGCGCACATCGGATTCGCGGGAAAGCAGTCCCTCGGCTGGCCGGCGGATCGCAATGCCTTAAGCGCATGATCCGCAGAAGCGATCGCGGTTCCGAAGATCAACCGGTACTTCGATGAGTCGAGCGGTATCGGATGGAGAACCGGACTCCATTCCCACCGATCGCGCCCTGCCCTTGCCGACGCATCGTTTTTTGCGGAGAATCGGGATCCACTTCTTCCCACGATGCTCTAGATGGAGGGTGAGCCGGACTTGACGCCCATCATGACGACCGCTTCCATGCCCGCCCCTCAACGCCGCTGCTGCCAGTGACCGCCAGACCCATCCCGACATTCGTCCTGATCCTTTATGCCTTCCTGCTCGCGCTGGGGCTCGGCATCGGCTCGGCCTATGCGGTGCTGAAGGGCAAGCCTCCATTCGGTGGCCGCCATCTCGGTCCCTGGGTGACTTGGCCGAAATTGGGATCTGCGGATGCCGACCCCTATATGCGCGCCATTGCCGCCAGACGCGGAGAGATCCCGCTGGGAATCGGCGAAGGGCTTGCCTTGACGGCGACGGCCGACAGCGAGGGCCGCAAGCTCGATTCAGCCTGCTCCTATCGCATCGGCTCCGCCACCCCGGCCGCACGCTGGTGGACCCTGACCCTTTACGACGAGGCCGGACAGCTTCCGCCATCCGAGCTTGGACGAAGCGGCTTCACCTCCTCGGAAATCATCCGTAATGCGGATAACGGTTTTTCCGTCGACCTGTCGCGGAGCCTCAGCGCAGGCAATTGGCTGCAACTGCCCGCTTCGGGCGCCTTCAGCGTGGTGCTGCGCCTCTATGACCTACCCGGAGCGGCCGGAATGAATCTCGGTTCCGAGGATGTCCCCACCATCGAACGCCTGGGATGCGGCGCATGAGGGGCTTCGCGCGCTTCATGCTCGCCACCTTGTGCGGCCTCGTCCTCGCGGCGGGCGTGCATGTCGCTATCATTTTCGCCGCTCCCTACTTTGCGGAGAACGACGCTTTCGGCCGCCTTCAGGACACGCTGACGGAGGATCAGGCCCAGCTCATCAGCCTGCCGGGCGACGTGAAGACCTGGCTGCCCCTGCCCGATCCGGCGACGGCAGTGGCGGCCTGCGCCTTCGATCTGGCCGACGGGCCGGTGCGCGTCACCGCCAAGACCGGACAGGAGTTCCTGTCCATCTCCTTCCATACCAAGACGCGCGGCGTCTTCTTCGCCGTGACGGACCGGGCTGCCATTCGCGGCGAGCTGGAACTCGTGGTGATGACGCCCCGCCAGCTGGACGAGGCCAGCGCCGCCGAGGACGAGAACGAGCCGTCCCGCGATGTGCGCATCGTCGCCCCGCAGGAGCAGGGCTTCGTCGTCGTGCGCGTGGCCGCCCCCACGCCGAGCCTGCGTCCGCGCGCGGAGGAAACCGCCAAATCGGTCTCCTGCACGGTCGACGAGGAGGACGAAGCGAGCTGATGCCCTGGCGCCCCATGTCGACGCAGGATCTCGCGGCGGTGAAGAGCCTCGCGGACCGCATCCATATCGACCATCCGGAAGACATGCATGTCTTCACCGAGCGGCTCCAGCTTTATCCTGCGGGCTGTCACGTGCTCGCGGATAGGGACGATCTTGCCGGCTATGCGCTGAGTCATCCCTGGCGCCTCGGCGCGCCTCCGGCTCTGAACACGCCGCTGCGGGAGATCCCCGAACATTCGGAGACCTACTACATTCACGACATCGCATTGCTTCCGGAAGGACGCGGCAAGGGTCATGCGGGCGCGGTGGTGAAGATGCTGGCGGAGCACGCCATGGCCACCGGTTTCGGCTCCATGTCGCTGGTGGCGGTGAATGGATCGCGCGAATTCTGGGAGAGGCTGGGGTTCCGCACGGCCATGACGGCCGTATTGAAGGCGAAACTTTCGAGCTACGGCGGCGATGCCCTGTTGATGCGGCGCGAGCTCAAGCTGTGAGGCGGCTGACGCTGCGCAATACGTCTCTTTCGACAATCGTCAGCGGCAATCAGGAGCGTCGGCGGGAACCGTCGGAGGCGAAGGGCCGCGACGGGCCGGGATTGGGCGAAGGCCGTTCGTAACGAATGCCCGTGAAGAGCAGAATCTCGCCTCTCGGCTCGCTGGCCGAAAGGACCGGGCGCTGCGGGCGCGAGGCTGCATCGGGAAAGGCGACGACCACTCCTGGTGATCTGGTCCAGACGTCGTTCATAGGATGTCCTCCCCTTCACTCATTCAGTCGACTGATTCAGCGATTGCTCCACAAAATAACGCGATGGTTAACAGACCGTTTCCAATAGTCCGGCTTTGCGTGAAAGCATGACCTGACAACGAATCAACCATCGCCGCGGCGCTTCGGTTCCTTATGAAAGAGCGGCAATCTTCCGTCGCCTCTTTCGCTGTTTAACGATGCGCTAAACGAACTGCTTTAAGCCTTCCGCGCAGTCGCGTTGAAAGAGTTCAGTTATGGCATCTCCAGCCACGCAGGATCACTGGCCGGATTTGTCGGGTCTTGGCCTGACGGATGCCAGGAATCCGGACGCCCGCGCGGCTCTCCTGACGGTGAATGCGGAAATGTTCGTAGCCGCTCCCACCCGGGACCGCGAGATCATCGAGACCTTCGAGACTCTGGCGCTCGGCTTTCTGCCGCGCATGGATCACGACACGCTGGTCACCGTCGCGCGCATTCTCGCGCCCTGCGAGGACACGCCTGCCTCGATCCTCGACCATCTCGTCCGCCATTCGCCCGAAACCCGCGATATCGTGCTCGGGCAGACCGCATATCTGCCGTCCACGCTCGTCATCAAGCTCCTCGGCACGGAGGAAGGACGGCTGCGGCTCGCCTTCCATCCCTCGCTCGACCCCGCGACGATCGACAATCTTCTCGTGCTGCATGAAAGCGCGGTCGAGGATGCGCTTGCCGCCAATCGATGCATTGCCCCGACGAGTCCGGCCCTCAAGGAGCTCGTGCGGCGCGCCCGCGACCGCCTCCCCTTGGGCGCGATCCTGCTCGCGCGCGAAAACCTGACATTGGCCGATGAAGCGGCTCTTTATCTTGCGGCCGATGCCCAGCGCCGCGTTCGCATTCAGGACAGGATTGCCTCTTCGACGGGAATCCAGCGCGCGACATTGCCCTTCAACCTGACGGAGCACGAGATCGCCGCGTTCTTCGCCGCATCCAAGGCAGGCGATATCCGGCATCTGGAAGCGCTGTTGACCTATGCGCTCGGATTTCCCGCCTCGGCCGATTGGCGCATTCTCGCAACCGGTCGCCATCACCTGCTGCCGCTCGCCCTGAAGGCGCTCGGCTTCATCGAGAAGGAAGCGATGCGGATCTTCCTCACGCTCCACCCGGCTCTTAATCACTCGCTGTCGTATGTCACGAGTCTGACACGCGTCGTGCGGGATGTCCCGAGCCCGGTGGCCCTTGCGCTCGTCGAGGCGATTCTGGGCGTGCAGAGCGAGCGGCGCTAATCCTCCGTCACAAGATCGAGGAAGTGGCGCCCCGCGCGATCGTCCACCTCGACGAGCCAGAGATCGGGATCGAAGCGCAGTTCGCGCGTCATCCGCTCCTCCACATCGAGAGGAAAGGCGCCCTGCATCACGGGCGAGAACAGGCGCTCGCCGCTTTCATCGACAAACATCTGCGGCGCGGGGCCATAGAGGCTCGCCGTGCCGTCCAGGTGATCGATCTTCACGAAGATCGCGCCGGCCTCGGCCGCACCGCGCTTGCGCAGGGCCGCGTCCACCCCTTCGACGCCGCAGCGGCGCAGATAGGCGGAAACCCAGAAATCGGAACGCAGGCGGGCCATCAGGGCACGGCCCCGAATCCGACATCCGCGTCGACGAAATGGGCGAGCCGTTCTTCGGAAGAAATCATCTGTCGTTCCTGAGCGAGGGCATGGTCCGCAAGAGCCGATACCGTTTCGTGCGAGACGATGCAGCCCACCAGAATCTTCTCTCGCCAAGACGTTCTAGAGCATGATCGGGACAGGTGGAAACCGGCTCCCCGAATCGATCGCGCGGAATCGGTCGCGGTCAGGGCACCGCGATTCCCGACAACGCCGCCAGCTCGCGCATGGTGCGGGGGGTGAACTCGCCCGTCACCGGCAGGCGCCGGTCATGTTCGAAGCGTTCGATGGCCTGACGGGTCTCGGCGCCCATGAGACCATCCGGCTTGACGCCGTAGCCGAGTTTGGCCAGCGCCCTCTGCCCGGACAGAACGGGATCGCCGGCCTCCGCCTTGCCGACATTGCCGGGCGGGACCGGCACCGGGCCGCCCATACGAATGATGTCGGCGATGGGATCGCGCGCAACCGGCGCCTTGGCGGGCGCGGCTGCAACGACGGGCGCTGTGGCAGGCGCCGCCGCCGAGACGCGCTGCGGCTGGGTGATCTCGCCCTTGTTGTTGATCAGATCCGCGATCGCGCTCCGCGAGGGTGGCTTAGGCGCCCCCATCGAGACGGGCGCGGCCGCAGGCGATGCGTGGGACGGCAAGGTTGTCTCGGCCTGCTGCGGCTCGGCAGCAGCGGGCCGAGACGGCGGGAGCAGCATGGAGGGTTGAGCGGAAGGTTGAGCCGCAACCGCGGCGGGATGCTCCGCGGCATGGTTGAACAGCGGCGCCGGATGCCGCGCGGTCTGGAGGGCCAGCGCGTTCCAGGCGATGGCGCCGGCGCAGCCCGTCAACAGGACAGTGACGAGGACTTCCCGCGGATGCTGGAAGACAAGGGAGAGCAGGCGCGCACCGACGCCCGGCTTCTTCTTCCCCTTCGCCGGAGCAGCCCGGCGCGCCGGTGCGCCACGGCGCACCGGCGCGGCCCGCCTCTGCGGCGCGGACGTCACGAAATCTCCATCGGGGCGGGCGGCTAGGGCTTCACGCAAATCGGACATCCCGTCTTGAGAACAATCACTTGAGTTTCAAAGCGCGTTTGCAGGAAGCAAACCCTTCCGCGCCTTTGCTTCACGTCATCGTGCGAGGGACCCTGACAGAGGCCGCTTAAGCGAACCTAAAGGCGACGGACGACACTCCCGCCGACACGGCCGGAGGAGGCCGGCACAGGGGGAGGCAATCCCAAAGACCTCCCAGGCCCGCCCTTTTTCTCCTAAGGTTTTCATGGATTTGAGCGCATCCTCACGTCATTGGCGGCGCATCAACACTTTGTTCATCCTGTTTGCAGGTTGCCGCCACACGGCCTACGCGGTACCGGATGCCAAGGTTATGATGAAGCGTCTCATCACCCTGCCGGGGCAACGAGTAGCGACTCATGTTTTCTCTTCTGCGCACCGTTCTCATCATTGGGGCGATCTTCTATTACTCCCCCGTCCGCCAGAGCGGCAACGGCGCCCTGCCGTTCGAAGGCCTCTTCAGCTGGGGCACGCAGAAATCCGACGGCAAGGCAGCCCCGGTTGCAGCCTCCGCCGCCGAGCCTCCGGCGCGGCTCGAGACCATGTGGCAAGCCCTCCCCGACAGCGCCAAGCAGGCGGTCATCGACAGGATCCTCTCGACATCAGGCCTCGGCCCGAGTGAGGCCAAGCCCGTCCCGGCAACGGATACGCTCACCACCGGAGACCGCCTGACCTCCTGGCGGGGTGGGGCGAAAAAGCCCAATCCTTGAGGCTGTCATCGCCAAACGCCGATCGAGCGCCTATATGACCGGCATGGACTTAGAGCCCGATCATGTCTCGTTGAACCAGGATCAGGCTCCAAGATCTTGATGTCGCATGATCTTGACGGACAATTGGGCTCTCCTTGTCCTGATCATGCCTAGAACCGGAATGCCATGCTGCCGCCGATTGACGAGATCGTTTCCAATTTCGACCTGCTCGACGACTGGGACGAGCGCTATCGCTACCTGATCGAACTGGGCCGCCTGATGGAACCGCTGCCCGAGGCGGCCCATGTGGACACCAACAAGGTGCGAGGCTGCGCGAGTCAGGTCTGGCTCGTGATGAAGCTCGACGATTCGAAAGGCGAGCCGCAGCTGCATCTTGTCGGCGACAGCGACGCCCATATCGTGCGCGGCCTCGTCGCCCTCCTCATCTCCCTTTATAATGGCAAGACGGCCTCTGAAGCGCTCTCCACCGATGCGCTCGCGTTGTTCAAGAATCTGGGACTGGCGGAGCATCTGACGCCGCAACGGTCGAACGGCGTCAGAGCCATGGTCGAGCGCATCCGCCACGATGCGCAGGCGGCCTTGGCCGCCGATTAGAGCATCGGATGACCCTAAAAGTGGAAGCCACTTTTAGGTCCGAGGCTTTAGGAACGGCCACCCTCGATCACCACGGCCTGCCAGGCGCGGATGCCGCGCGAGGCGGCGGGTCCCCGCGCCGCTTTCTCGATCCCGTAATGTTCGGCCAGCCGCGCAAGGGCGATCCGCACCACGACCTTGGCCGAGCGCGGCGGCCATTGCCGCTCACGCTCGATCAGCTCCAGCCCTTTCAGAAACCCGCACAGATCCATCAGGAGATCGCTGAAATCGGCGCCCACCGCGTCGAAGGCGCTGCGGAGCCTCTGGCGTGCCGCGACCATGCGGTCCGTCGCGTCGGAGGGCGATCCCGGTCCGGCACTTTTCGGCATCGCATCCCAGCGCGCCGTCACGCTCGGCATGAGGCCCGCCAGCATGATGTCCACCCGCAGCCGCTCGCCCGCCTGATAGGATGGCTCGTCGATCATCGGCTCGCCGTTGCGGCCCTTGCGGCGGCGCAGCCAGTCGAGCGGGCTTTCTTCCGCATCCACCCGCACGCGCCTCCGGCCGGCCTCGGTTTCCACATTCACCAGAGCCGTCTCCCGGTGCTGGTGGAAGAAGGCCGAATCCGGCTCCGGGGCATCGGCCCGGCGCAAATAGGCCCGGCCCGCATCGGTCAGGAGAAGAGATGAGGATTCCGCATGGTCCTGACGCCATTGGGCGAGGTCATGTCGCGCCAGGGTTTCCGCCGCGTCGCGGGAAAAACGCCCTGCCCCGACCGATACCGCAGCCCGCCGCTTGCGCAGAATCACGCCCGCCTCGTCGGTCGGATCGACGAAGGCCCGCGCCTCCGGCAGGCCGAGCGCCTCCAGCAGACGTCTGGCTTCCTTCGTCAAGGAAGCCGTTGCCGGCCTGACATTGCTTGCGACGGACCGGGACTTGCCGCCTGCCCTGCGTCGTTCCTGATCACGATCCTCGTTCGCACGGTCTTTCTTCTGTAAATCTTTGTCTCCAATCGAAAAATTATCTTTTTTGTTCATGTTTTGTTCCCACAATAAAAGAAAGAAGGGACGAGTCCCTTCTTGGAGGAATTGTGAGCCGATATTCCTACCTGTCAAGGCGCTGCGGGCCTGTGGATAATTGTGAGGATAGACCGATACGCCATCGCGACCTCCTCAAAAGGCAAGTTCCACAACCCGAATTCAGGATTGGAGAAATGCGAGCAGATCGGCGTTGAACTGATCCTGATGCGTCTGCGCGAGGCCATGCGGCGCTCCCTGATAAATCTTCAGGATCGCGCCTTTCACGATCTTCGACGACATGAGAGCCGAGGTTCCGATCGGGACGATCTGATCGTCGTCGCCGTGGACGATCAGTGTCGGTACGTCGATCTTCTTGAGATCTTCGGTGAAGTCAGTCTCGGAGAACGCCTTGATGCAGTCGACCTGACCTTTGATGCCGCCCAGCATGCCCTGCAGCCAGAAGAAGTCGCGGATACCCTCCGAAACCTTGGCGCCTTCGCGATTGTACCCATAGAAGGGGATCGTCAGATCCTTGAAGAATTGAGCCCGGTTGTCGAAAGTAGCCTTGCGAATATCATCGAAGGATTCGCGTGGCAGGCCTCCTGGATTGGCTTGCGTCTTCAGCATCAGCGGCGGCACTGCACCGACGAGAACAGCCTTCGCGACGCGTGACGTGCCGTGACGACCAAGGTAGCGCGTGACCTCGCCGCCGCCTGTCGAATGGCCGACGAGGACAATCTCCTTGAGGTCCAGCTTGTCGATCAGTTCGGCGAGATCGTCGGCATATTGATCCATATGGTTGCCATCCCAGGTCTGGCTGGAGCGGCCATGGCTGCGGCGGTCATGCGCAACGACCCGATAGCCGCGTTCACCCAGAAACACCATCTGGCCATCCCAAGCATCTGCACTCAGCGGCCAGCCATGAGAAAAGACGACGGGCTGCCCCGCCCCCCAGTCCTTGTAGTAGATCTGCGTGCCGTCCGCCGTTGTCACCACGCTCATCGCACTGCTCCTTTCATGCCCCGTGATTGCCGGTTTCGCTCCACGCTCGATGCTGACGGACAGTGTCGTGGGAAGGAACAGTTCTACAAAGGCCCGAAGCAAGGTGCCGCGGTCTGTGATCATCCAGCGATGATGTCTGACGCCCCTTCTCCCATCGTTAGCGTACGGCTCTCCAGCGGGTGTGGATAGCTATACGCCCGGATGAGTCCGCGCCGTCTCGAGAAGAATCCAATCCCGCAGCGGTCGCAGATGGTTCGCCCGCAACGCTTGCGCCTGCGCCCATAAAAAAAGCCGCCCGGAGCGGGCGGCTCGTTCAGGGGATGCGCTCGGATCAACCGCGCGAGGAGCGGCGCTTGCGGCGCTGCTGTCCCAGGCCCATTTCCTTCGCCAGTTCGGAGCGAGCCTTGGCGTAGTTCGGCGCGACCATCGGGTAATCCACGGGCAGGCCCCACTTTTCGCGGTACTGCTCGGGGGTCATGTTGTACTGCGTGCGCAGGTGGCGCTTCAGCGACTTGAACTTCTTGCCGTCTTCCAGGCAGACGATGTAGTCCGGCGTGACGGACTTCTTCAGCGGGACGGCAGGCTTCGGTGCCTCGACGGGGGCTTCGACGGTGCCTCCGCCGACACGAATCAGGGCAGAGTGGATATCGTTAATCAGCGCGGGCAGCTCACCCGAGGGGACCGAGTTGTTGCTCACGTAAGCCGACACGATGTCCGCTGCCAGCTCGATATAGTTTGATGCAGCGATGGTTTCGCTCATTGTACTTTTCTTCCTTTCCGGTCCCAACAACCACCCAAAATAATTTTGAGCTTATATTTAGGCAGTTTCATGAGAAGCGTTGCTTGCCTCATCTAGAACCGCACCGTAATCGCACAGAAATCGTGCCTGCCCGTCCACGTATGGCAAATCAGAACCGATTACAAGATGTTCGTCATTAAAACTTTGGAAAACTTTATATCATCTTGAGGGCTGCAATAAAACGGCGCGGTTAAAAGTCTTATGCATCACCTTAGGTAAGGTGGATAATGAAAGTCGCGCCATCTCAACCAGAAGAAGTAGCTAGAAATCGTTTTGTGCAGCATAACTGCCGTTTGCTTTGAGGCCGATGCGGACCTGTCGCGGCAAATCAGAGTTATATATGAGATGCTCTGGCCCGCCTGATGCGCACTCCAATCCGGATTTTTCTCATGAAAGCTGAACGCCTTCCGTCCCACCCGCTTCCGCCCGCACCGTCCATTCCGGCAAAGGAGCATGCCTTTGACATTCACGGCGTGCGCATCCGGGACGATTATGCTTGGCTGAAGGCGGAGAACTGGAAAGAGGTTCTTAAAGATCCGGATACTCTTGGCTCATCCATTCGTGAATGCTTGGAGCGTGAAAACGCCTATACCGCCGAGGCCTTCAGCGGCACGGAAAGTTTTCAGGAGCGTCTCGTCGCGGAAATGCGCGGCCGTATCAAGGAAGACGATTCCTCCGTTCCCGAGCCGGACGGACCTTTCTCCTATTTCACCCGTTATCGGGAAGGCGGCCAGCATCCCCTCATCTGCCGCATGCCGCGCGAGGGCGGCGCGGAGACGACCATGCTCGACGGTGACAAACAAGCCGAGGGCCACGCCTTCTTCGATCTCGGCGGCGCAGATCACTCCCCGAACCACCGGCTGATGGCATGGGGCGCGGACGTCAAGGGCTCCGAATACTTCACGATCTGCGTGAGAGATCTTGAGAGTGGCGACGATCTCGAGGATGAAGTGCCGCAAACCTCGGGCGGCGTGGTGTGGCTCGGCGATTCATCGGGCTTCTATTATGTCGAACTCGACGAGAACCACCGTCCCGTGCGCGTCAAGCGTCATATCGTCGGCACCGGAACCGAGCAGGACGCCGTCATTTACGAGGAAAGCGATCCGGGCTTCTTCGTGAAGCTGGGCGTCACGCAATCCACCGCTTTCGTGCTGATCGAAGCAAGCGATCACGAGACCTCGGAGATCAGGCTGCTCGACCGTGCCGACCCCTCCGCGACGCCGCGCCTCGTCGAGCCTCGCACACCGCGTCTGCAATACGATGTGGAGCATCATGGAGACGATCTGATCATCCTCACCAACGCGGATGGGGCCGAGGATTTCAAGCTCATGACGGCGCCAGCCGCGAATCCCGGCCGGGCCAACTGGCGCGATCTCGTGCCTTATCGGCCCGGTGTCATGATCCTGTTCGTCATGGCGCTGGCGCGCCACCTCGTCCGCCTGGAACGGGAAGATGCGAAGCCGCGCATCGTCGTGCGCGAGATCGCGACGGGCCGCGAGGAAACCATCGCCTTTCCGGAGGACACGTATTCGCTCGGCGTCGATCCGGGATACGAGTTCGACACGGATGTGATCCGCTTCCGCTATTCCTCCCTCAAGACCCCGAGCGAGGTCACCGATTACGACCTGCGCACCGGCGGCCGAACCCTGCGCAAAAGGCAGGAAGTGCCAAGCGGCCACAACCCGGATGATTACGTCACGCATCGTCTCTTCGCGACGGCGCCGGACGGGGAGCAGGTGCCTGTCTCCATCGTCCACCGGCGGGAGGTTGCGCTGGACGGCTCCGCCCCTCTCCTGCTCTACGGCTACGGATCCTACGGAGTGTCGATTCCGGCGGGCTTCCGCACCAACATCCTGTCCCTCGTCGACCGCGGTTTCGTCTATGCCATCGCCCATATCCGCGGCGGCACCGAAAAGGGCTGGCGCTGGTATCTCGACGGCAAGCGCGAGAAGAAGACGAACACCTTCACGGATTTCATCGCCGCCGGCGAAGCGTTGATCGAGGCCGGCTATACTTCGCGGGGCAGCATCGTCGCCCATGGTGGCAGCGCAGGGGGAATGCTGATGGGCGCAGTCGCCAACATGGCACCCGATCTGTTCGCCGGCATCATCGCCGAAGTGCCTTTCGTCGACGTGCTCAACACGATGCTCGACAGCGACCTGCCCCTCACCCCGCCGGAATGGCCGGAATGGGGCAATCCGGGAGCGGACGAGGCAGCCTTCCGCACCATCCTGTCCTATTCGCCCTACGACAACGTGAAACCCCAGTCCTATCCGGCGATCCTGGCGCTCGGCGGCCTCACGGATCCGCGCGTCACCTATTGGGAGCCTGCGAAATGGGTAGCGCGGCTCCGCTCGACCATGACGGGCGGAGGTCCTGTCCTGCTCAAGCTTAACATGGAAGCGGGACACGGCGGCGCGGCGGGCCGCTTCGACAGGCTCGAGGAGGTTGCGCTCGCCTATGCTTTTGCCATCAAATGTATTCAGAGCCGAGATACACCCTAAAGTAATATAACATCTTGTCAGATCCACTTACCAACACCAGCATTTCGGTAATGTCCAAGATTTTTGAAAGTCTGTATCGAAAGTCTGTATCTATGAGTAAGCACAGCGCTGGACCGGTCACGGACGACCCCGCCTCTCCGGAGGCAGGCCGCGACACACATATTGCCGAGCTGGAAAAGCGTCTGCGCGAGACGGAGATGGCCTTGCGTCTGAGCCGTGGCCAGCTTCGCATCGCACTGGATATCGGCAAACTCGGCGCTTGGGAGAGGGACCTCGAAACAGGAGAGGTCACCGGATCACCCACCTTTAGGGCCTGCCTGGGCCTCCCGCCAGATGTCCCCCTAACCTACCACGACATTCAGCAGACGTTTCATCCTGCGGACGTGGAGCGAATTGAGCAAGCGGTCTCCTTTGCCCTCAGGACAAAGACCGACTTCAATGTTGAGCATCGCGTTATCAGGCCTGAGGGCCGCGTCGGACATGTCCTCGTCAGAGGCAATACCGTTTATGATGGCGACAGGCCTACGCGCATTTTCGGTATCGTTTGGGATACATCCGAGCGTGAAAAGCTGAAGGAAGAGGCAAACCTGTTTCAAAGTCGACAGGAGTTTCTTCTCAAATTAAATGATCAGCTCGGCGACTTGGATGATCCTTACACTATCATGGAGACCGCCTCCCGTAATACCGCACAGTACTTGAAGCTCGATATGGCGGGTTATGGCGAAGTCTATCTTGATCGTGGCGTTGTCGTGGTCGAGCGGGAATGGTCCAGAGGAGCTCTTGGCAATGAAGGCAATGTGCAGCAGATCGATCAAATCCCACAAAAACTAAAGGAATTAGTACTTGAAGGACGTCTGTTCACCATCGATGACGTGAAAACCGATCCTTTAACCGACGATCCGTGGTCCCAAACATTTTACAGCAGTCTCAATGTCAGGACTGTTGCCGGTGTTCCCCTGGTCAAGAATGGGCGGATTGCAGCAATCTTTTATCTACAATCATCCCAGCCGCACCAATGGCAGAGCGATGAGATTGCCCTCATAGCAGACGTAGCCGATCGCGCTTGGATCGCCGTGGAAAAGGCGCGCACGGAACGGGAGCTTCGCGAAACTGAGGAACGCTTCCAGATCATTGCGGAGTCACTCCCGGCGCTCGTTTGGATTCTCAATCCCAATACGGAACTGACTTATACCAACAATCGGTGGGTCCAATATTCGGGCCTTCCTCCCGAGGAAGCACTTGGTCATAGCTGGACTCACAGCCTTCACCCAGATGACTGGGCAAGAATGCAAGAAGAACTAAAGGACGTCGTCAGCAATCACACGCCCTACGAAACAGAGGCTCGCTATCGTTCAGCGGAGGGCGCCTATCGCTGGCATCTGATTCAGGGCGCTCCCGTGCATAGTGTCACCGGCAAGTTCAAGGGCTGGGTGGGCACGAGCGTCGATATCCACGACAGGAAGGAGACGGAGAAAGCCTTGCGCGCCAGCGAGGAGCGCCTGTCGCTGGCGCAGCGGGCCGCCGGCATCGGCGTTTTCGATTGGGATATTCCCTCGGGCAAGATGACATGGACAGCGGAACAGGAGTACCTGTTCGACCTCGAGCCGGGAACCTTTAAAGGCGACTTCGCCGATTGGACGGAAAAGATCCTTCCCGAAGACTTGGAGCCGGCCACCAAGGTAATCCAGGAAGCCCTGGCCCGCCATGAAGCAGAGAGCAACTTTTCCTATCGCGTGCGCCGTCCCGACGGCACCGTTCGCATCATCGACACGCTCGCGCTGTTTTTCTACGACGCCGACGACAACCCGCTGCGCATGGTCGGCGTCAACCTCGACATCACGCGCTATAAGCAGGCGGAGCAACGCCAGCAGCTTCTCATCCGCGAGCTTCATCATCGTGTGAAGAATACGCTAGCCACCGTCCAGGCCATCGTCGGCTCAACGGCCCGCACCACGTCCAGCATCGAGGAATTCTACCAAGGCTTCGTCGGGCGCATCGTCTCGCTCGCTCGCACGCACAACATCCTGACGGAGGATTACTGGCAGAAGGCCTCGCTGGAAGAACTGATACAGACCGAACTCGGGCCTTATGAGGACGAAACGAGAAATCGGATCACCGTCGAAGGCCCCGCCATCGAGCTGCCGTCAGAAGCGGCCGTTCCCATCGGCATGGCCGTTCACGAACTCACCACCAACGCGGCCAAGCATGGCGCCCTATCCACCTTCGGAGGGCAGGTCGATGTTAAATGGACGATCGACAAGACGGACGGCGAGAAGCCGATACTGACTTTCTCCTGGACGGAGCGTGGCGGCCCGCGGGTGATAAGCCCCACCCGTCAGGGTTTCGGCTCGCGGTTGCTGCAAAGGGTTCTCACCACCCAGCTCGGCGCGGAAGTCGACATGGATTTCGGCGAAACCGGCCTTCGCTTCAGAATGACCATGTCCATTCCCGGCGAGCCGCCCCTCTTCAACCCGGATGCTTAAGCCACCATGCTGCTGAACGCTGCCCGCTCCCAACTCATCGTCGTCGACATGCAGGCTCGCCTCATGCCGGCGCTTCTCGATGGCGAAGCGATCCTGCCTCGCGTGAAAACTCTGCTTCGGGCCGCGGACCGTCTCGGCGTGCCGGTGACCGCGACGGAGCAATATCCCCAGGGCCTCGGCTCGACCGTGCCTGAGATTCTGGACGCGTTTCCTCTCGATACGGTGATCCTGCCCAAGACGAGCTTTTCCTCAGCGGGCGATCCGGCCGTTGCGGCGCGCGTCTCGACTCTGCGGGGGGCAGGCCGGGATCAGATCGTGATCTGCGGCGCGGAAGCCCATGTCTGCGTGCTGCAGACGGCGCTCGACTTCAAAACGACCGGAATGGAAATCTTCGTCGTCGGCGACGCGGTGTCGAGCCGCGCGGCCTCGAGCCTCAGCGCCGCCTGCGCGCGGCTGCTCCATGCGGGCTGTCATTGGGTGACAACGGAAATGGTCGTGTTCGAATGGCTTGGAAAGGCCGGAACGGATGACTTCCGCGCCCTCTCGGCCCTGCTCAAGTAGCGCGTGCCCCGCCCTCGCCGCCCGCAGCGATGAACTCCTTGAGTTCGTCGAGTGACTTGAACTGGAACAGGCCTTGCGGCGTCTCGGCCTCGATCGAGCCGTCGGAATACATGACGTACTTGTTGTCGCCGGAATTATAGGTGCCGATGACGGCGCGCGTGCGCGACTCTTCCTCGACGTTTTCCTCCGGCTGAGTTTCGGGTTCGGCCTCAGGCTCGAACACCTCTTCCTGTTGCAGATCCGCGGAAGCGGGTTCCGGCTCGCTCGCGGCAACCTCGCGGTCGGGCTCCGATGGATAGAGCGAACGATCGGTCTCGGGCGTGCCGACTTCCGTATAGGTTGCCGAGCTGAAGCGCTCCACGAAGAGAAAGTCCGGAACTTTCGCCTCGGGCTCTTCCTCGGCGGGCAAAGTCTCGGGTTCGAGAGGCTTGGCGAGGCCTGCAAGATCGGCCTCTAAGGGCTTTCTCGGCTCGAAGAAGCTCGTCCGTTCGAAAGCGGGCTGCGCCCTGGACGAGGCCTCCTCTTTCGTCGTCACGGCATCGAGCCGGCCGGATGCGGGCGCGGCCGCGATATCCTCGCCACGCTGTTCCGCCTCGGCGAAGAGAGGCAGGTCCGGATGCACCTCGCCCCTCGTGTCGAACTGCGCGTTTGTCTCCGAGACCTTTTTGCCGAACAGGCTGCCTGCGAGCGCGGCAAGGGATATCCCCGCAGCGGATGGCAGGGCGGCGGGCTCTTCCTCCTCGACCAGATTGGCCTGAAGGCGCATGAGTTCGGTCTGGATCTGCGACAGCTTGGAGACGATTGCCGTCACGCCAAGCAACAGCGCACCGCTCGCAGCGCTGACGCTGCCGGCGATGACCATCGTCCAACCCCGTTCGACCAGTACGATATCCCAGCCCAATATGGCGGAGAACAATCCGCCTACGATCATCGCAAGGGCAAGGGCAAAAAGAGCGATGATCATCCTGTCTCCGTTACGCAAACTAATCTCACACAAGGCAAACCTATGTTTTTATAGGGCAAAGGCAATATCAAGGGAAGCTTGGCCGGAAAAAAGTCGGAAGCTTGGCCGTTGCCCTCGGGCCTGTGCCGCTTTAACTAACCCTCAGGTCGCTCAACCTCGAAGGAGACGCCAATGTCTTTCACCCTGCCCGAACTGCCCTACGCCTACGACGCCCTGCAACCCTTCATGTCCAAGGAAACGTTGGAATACCATCACGATAAGCATCACGCCGCTTACGTGAACACGGCGAACAACCTGATGAAGGGCACGGAATTCGAGGGCAAGAGCGTCGAGGAAGTCGTGAAGGCCACCTATGGCAAGAACCAGGCGCTCTTCAACAATGCGGGCCAGCATTACAACCACATCCATTTCTGGCTTTGGATGAAGCCGAATGGCGGCGGTGCGTTGCCGGGCAAGCTCGAGAAGAAGATCATCGAGGATCTCGGCTCGGTGGAGAAGATGAAAGAGGACTTCATCCAGGCCGGTGTGACCCAATTCGGCTCGGGCTGGGCCTGGCTTGCGGTGAAGGACGGCAAGATCCAGGTCATGAAGTCCCCGAACGGCGAGAACCCGCTCGTCCAGGGTGCGAAGCCGATCCTCGGCTGCGACGTATGGGAGCATTCCTATTACATCGACTATCGCAATCGCCGCCCCGACTATCTCAAGGCATTCATGGACAATCTCGTGAACTGGGAACACGTCGAGGAAATGTTCGACGAAGCGATGCGCTGAGCGCAAGGCGGGACGACACAAACGGGCCTCTTCGGAGGCCCGTTTTTTACAGTCCTGTCATTCCGGGGCCGCTTAGCGGAGTTCGGAAAGGCGGGGACGGCACCAACGTAATCCTCCGCTCCTCGAGCAGGTCCTTGAACGCGTCCGATTGAAGATAGGCCACCTCCTCCGGCCGGCTCTCGATGGCGGGATCGAGACTGCGCAGTTCGTCGTCGATATAGCCGGGATGGCACATGACGACCGGTCTCGGCCCAAGAGAGGTCAGAGCCCCCTCGAACACGCGCGTGGCTGCGACCGACAGATCGAGCGGCGAGAAACCGGAAAACCCTTCATTGGTATCGAAGCCGGCGGCACGGGCGCTCCTGCGGAAACCCGCCGCCAGCGCCGTTACGATGAGCGCCTTGTTGCGGCTGATGGGCCGTTGCAGGATCGAGGACAATCTGTCCGAAGGGTCGCGCAGCCACAGTCTGCCCTCCCATCCCCTCTCCTTCAGCACGGAGAATAGCGCGCGGCGCACCGCCGGGAGGACATGGACATGCTGGTGCCCGTCGATGAAATCGGGAGGCGCCTCGTGCACCGCCTCGAACGCGACGATCTGGCGCGTGATTTCCTCTCGAATCTCATCGGTGGACAGCCGGTCCCGCATGGCATTCGAAAACAATTCCTTGAGCCTTGGAAACTCGCCGCCAGGCGCGAGGTGCGGCATCGGCTGAATCGGCGAGCCGGTGGTCAGGTTCAGGTGGAGGCCGATCCCGATCCGGCCGATGAAGGGTTTCAGTTCCGGCGCGGCTCGGCGCCAGCCGGGCATGTTGGTCATGGCCCCGGTGGCGGACAGGCGACCCTGCTCGGCGAGATCGAGGATGCCCCGGCTCACCCCATCCGACAGGCCGAAATCATCGGCGCAGAGCACCATTTGGCGTCGCGAACCCAT
Organism: Microvirga sp. 2TAF3; assembly: GCF_052114965.1. Lineage (NCBI taxonomy): Bacteria > Pseudomonadati > Pseudomonadota > Alphaproteobacteria > Hyphomicrobiales > Methylobacteriaceae > Microvirga > Microvirga sp. 2TAF3. The sequence goes on from NZ_JBFRFT010000011.1 coordinate 127,291, forward strand.
TATCACCTCAAAAACGGCTTTGCCGCACCCTATCCCTCTTGAGCAAAAGAGAAAACTCGGGTCTCAATGCGGCCCTCATCGAAGGAACATCGCGTGGCGTCGCCTAAACTCAGCGTCATCATCCCGGTCCATAACGAAAGCGCCAATATCGCACCCCTCTGCGAGCGGCTGCTTCCCATCCTGAATCGCATCACCTCCATATGGGAAGTGATCTTCGTCGATGACGGCAGCCGGGACGACACGCTCGACATCGTCAAGTCCTTCAGCCAGAAGGAGTCCCGGATCGGGGCCGTCTCCTTCAGCCGCAATTTCGGCAAGGAAATCGCCATCGCGGCTGGTCTCGACCATGCCCAGGGCGACGCGGTCGTCATCATGGATGCGGACCTGCAGCATCCGCCGGAGATGATCGAGACCTTCGTCGAGCGCTGGGAAGAAGGCTATCTCATGGTCTATGGCCAGCGCACCGACCGCTCGGACGAGACCCGGGCGAAGCGCGGCTTCGCCCATCTGTTCTATCGTCTGTTCTCCCGCTTCGGCGAAATCAGCCTGCCCGAAGGCGCGGGCGATTTCCGGCTCATCGACCGCAAGGGCGTCGAGGTGCTGCGGACGCTTGGCGAGAAGGCCCGCTTCTCCAAGGGCCTCTATGCCTGGATCGGCTTCAAGAACACGGGGGTCCCCTTCGTGGTGGAGGAGCGCCTGCACGGCACGACGAAGTGGAGCTTCCGCAAGCTCTTCCGCTTCGCCTTCGACGGAATTGCGGCGTTCTCGACCGTACCTTTGAGGATCTGGACCTATATCGGCTTCCTGGTCTCGTTCCTGTCGATCGCCACTGCCATCTACTTCCTGATCCGCACGCTTCTTTTCGGCACCGATCTGCCGGGCTTCCCCAGCCTGATCGTGTCCGTCATGTTCTTCTCCGGCATCCAGCTCATGTCGCTCGGCATCGTCGGCGAATATGTCGGCCGCATCTTCGCGGAGGTGAAGCGCCGCCCGCTCTATGTGGTACAGGAGCGCGTGGGCGGCGCGGCCGAGGTCAGCTCGAGCCTCGTCCAGGACGATCCTCGGTTGCGCCGGGCCTGACCCATGTTCAAGAAGATCCTTTCCGTCGGGGGCTGGACTCTCGTTTCCCGCCTCACCGGCTTCATCCGCGACGTGGTCATCGCCGCGGTGATGGGAACCGGCCCGATCGCGGACGCCTTCGTGGTGGCCTTCAAAATCCCGAACAATTTCCGGCAGATCTTCAGCGAAGGCGCGTTCAACAACGCCTTTCTGCCCACCTATGCACGGGTTCTGGAGACGGAGGGCGAGGCGCCGGCCCGCTCGTTCGCCAGCCGGATGACCACCCTGATGCTGATCGTGCAGATCGGCCTGCTGGCCCTGGCCTTCCTCGCCATGCCGGTCGTGGTGAACCTGCTCGCTCCCGGCTTTACCGAGGATCCCGCCAAGTTCGATCTCGCGGTGACGCTGACGCGCATCACCTTCCCCTATCTGCTCTTCATCACCCTCGTCACGATCCTCTCCGCCGTTCTGAACGCCCATGAGCGCTTCGCCGTGGCGGCTGCGTCCCCGGTCCTGCTCAACCTGTCCCTGATCGTGGCGCTGGCGCTCGCCTTCCTGTTTCCGAATGCGGGCTATGCCGCCGCCTGGGGCATCACCATTTCCGGCGTATTGCAGCTTGGTCTGGTCTGGTGGGATGCGCGGCGCCAGCGCATCGCTCCCGGCATCGAGATGCCGCGATCCGATCCGGCGATGAAGTCGTTCTTCAAGACCCTGGGGCCTGCCGTGATCGGCTCGGCCGGGGTGCAGATCGCGATCTTCGCGGATACGATCATCGCCTCCTTCCTGCCGACCGGAGCGGTGTCGTCGCTTTATTACGCGGACCGCATCTATCAGCTGCCGCTCGGCGTCATCGGCATCGCGGCGGGAACGGTGCTGCTGCCGGAGATGAGCCGCCGCATCGCGGGCGGCGACATCACGGGGGCCCATGCCGCGCAGAACCGCGCCGTCGGGCTGACGCTCGCGCTCGCCGCCCCTTTCCTCGTGGCCTTCGTCGCCATGCCGGATCTCATCATGACGGCCCTGTTCCAGCGTGGCGCCTTCGATGCGCAGGCCGCCTCCCGCGCCGGCGCGGCGCTCGCCGCCTATTCCATCGGCCTGCCCGCCGCCGTGCTGATCCGCTCGGCTCTGGCGAGCTTCTATTCCCGCGCCGACACGGTGACGCCGCTCTATGCGTCCCTGACGGCGGTGGCCGTCAACGTGCTGCTGAAGATCGTGCTGATGGGCCCCTTCGGCGTGGTGGGACTGGCGCTCGGCACGGCGCTCGGCGTCTGGGTCAACCTGATCCTGCTCTTCGTGCTGGCCCATCGCCGCGGCTGGAACGACCCCAGCAGCAGCCTCATCAGAACCTGCATCGCGGTCGCGGCGGCAAGCCTCATCCTCGGTGCTTTCGCATGGTTCGCCCCCGAACCCCTATCCCGCTGGACAGTCACCCTCCCCGCCTGGCGCAGCGAGATCCTGCTCGCCATTCTCGGCGCATGCGGGGCGGTGCTTTACGGCGTCACGCTTCTCGGAGGCATGAAGGCCCTAGGAGTTCGACTCGCGCGGCGGTGACGGCGCAGTCTTTCATTTTTCCTGAGGGAGAGATGGAGCCTTACACCCTTCCCTCTCCCTTGCGGGGAGGGATCGAGGGTGGGGGTCGCAAAGTCGGAGCGCGAGGTTGAACTTCTTACCCTCTCACTTAGTCATACCACCCCCACCTCCAACTCCTCCACGCAAGGGGGAGGAGAGCTAAAGGTGCGCTCTCACCTCTCCCTCAGGGAGAGCTATTTTAGCAGAGGCCGTTAAGCCGCCTTGTCGACCGCCTTGTCGTGGGCGAAGGCCCAGTAGAGTTCGCGGGCCCTGCGGTAGAACTTGCCGGGCTGTAGGTCGCGGCCGTCGATGCGCAGGACAGGCATGACTTTCGAGTAGTTGCCCGAGATGAAGATTTCGTCCGCGTCGGCGAAGTCCTCGTAGCGCAAAGTGCCTTCAACCACGCTCACACCGTCATCCCGCAGGAGCTTGATCACGCGCTGACGGGTGATGCCATTCAGGAACGTGCCGTTCGGCGCAGGCGTATGGACCACGCCGTCCTTCGCCATGAAGACGTTGGAGGTGCCGGTCTCGGCCACATTGCCGAGGGCGTCGCAGACGAGCGCGTTGTCAAAACCCTTCTCCCGCGCCTCGCGGATCACGCGGGCATTGTTCGGGTAAAGGCAGCCGGCCTTCGAGTCGGTCGGCATGGATTCGAGCGTCGGGCGGCGGAAGCTCGACTTCATGACGGACAGGCCACCCGGCACCGGCATCGGCGCCTCGAACAGGGACAGGCAGAACTGCGTCGATTCCGGATCCGGCGCGATGGTGGCGACGCCCTCGGCCTCGCCCCAATACATGGGCTTCACATAGAGCGCCGTGCCCGGCGCGAATTTCTTCACGCCCTCGCGCACGAGGTCCTGGATGGCCTGCGGGTCCATGGTGGGCTTCAGGCCGATGGTCGCGGCCGAGCGGTTCACGCGGGCGCAATGGCGATCCAGATCCGGCGTGACGCCTTCGAACACACGCGCGCCGTCGAAGACCGACGAGCCGAGCCAGGAGACATGGGACCGAGGCCCGATCAGAGGCGGGTTGCCTTCATGCCATGCGCCGTTGAACCAGTTCCATGTCTGCGAATACCAGGCCACTTGTCTCATCCCTCAGGTCAGTGCTGCTGCCCTATCGAATCCCTTTGCTGCCTGAGCGTCAATGACCCGGCTGACTTTCGGATCATAAAGACTTGTGATGTCTGGTATGAAAAGCCCTGATCGATAAGCGATTGCTCCTCACGCGATCCGATGAGAAGCTTGAACATGGCCTCTTCCGCAATCATTCCCGCCCACACCAAGGCCGTCATCTTCGATGCCTACGGCACCCTGTTCGACGTGCATTCCGCCGTCGGGCGTCACATGGCCGAGATCGGCCTGGAGGCGGCGCGGTTTTCCGAAATCTGGCGGGTGAAGCAGCTCGAATATTCCTGGGTCCTGTCGCTGGCGGGACGCTATGAGCCGTTCTGGCCCCTGACCGAGAAGGCTCTCGATTACGCCCTCGCCCGCTTCCCGGACATCGACCGCGCGATCAAGCCGGCGCTTCTGGAAGCCTATCGCAGCCTCGACGCCTACCCGGAAGTGCACGCATCCCTCGATGCCCTGCGCCAACGCGGCCTGCGCACGGGTATCCTCTCCAACGGCGATCCCGACATGCTCAACGCCGCCGTCTCCTCGGCGGATCTGGCCGGGAGCCTGGACGCCGTTCTCTCGGTCGATGCGGCGAAGGTGTTCAAGACTCATCCGCGCGCTTACGGGATCGTACTCTCAGTCCTGTCGGTCGCGGCGGACGAGGTTCTGTTCGTCTCGTCCAACCGCTGGGACATCGCAGGCGCTTCGGCCTTCGGCTTCAGGCCGGTCTGGGTCAACCGCCTCGGGCTGCCGGACGAATACGCGGAGCTTGCGCCCTGCGCAGTTATCTCGTCGTTGGAAGACCTGCTTCGAAATTAAGCCGCCGGCTTCGCGCGCAGATCCTCGAGCCACGTGCCGGTCTCCTTCGCTTCCGCCTCATGTCCCGGCTCGCGGAAGGTCTCGGCAAGCCCGGCCTCGTACCAGCTTTGCATGGCAGGCAGAGCGAGCAGGCGCTTGACGTAAGCCATGGAGGCATCGTCCAGCACGAGCCCGTAGCTCTGGATGCGGAACGCCACCGGCGCGAAGAAGGCATCGACCGCCGTGAACGCCTTGCCGGCGAGGAACGGCCCGCCGAAGCGGGTCAGCCCCTCGTTCCACAATTCACCGATGCGGGCGATATCCTGCTTCAGCGCATCCGGCATCTCATCAAGCCGCACGCGGATGCCGCAATTCATGGGGCAGCGCCCGCGCAGGGTGCCGAAGCCGGAATGCATCTCGGCCGCCGCGCAGCGCGCCCAGGCCCGCGCCTGCGCATCCTTCGGCCAGACGCCGTCATGCCGCTCGGCGAGATATTCGGCGATGCCGAGGGACTCCCACACGACGGTGTTTCCGTCCTTCAGGCACGGCACCTTCCCGGTCGGCGAGAAGTCGCGAAAGGACTCCCAGTTCGACATTCCCGTGAAAGGCACCATCCGCTCCTCGAACGGAATGCCGAGCTCACGCATCAGCACCCACGGCCGCAGGGACCAGGACGAGTAGTTCTTGTTGGCGATGTAGAGCGCGTACATGGTCTCCCCCTCACTTCTGCGCCAGAGCCGCGAGGATCCGCGCCCAGGAGCGGGTGCCCTTGTGGAAGCTCTTCAGGTCGTATTTCTCGTTCGGCGAATGGATGCGGTCGTCGTCGAGGCCGAAGCCGACGAACAGGGTGTCGAGTCCGAGCGTGCGCTTGAAATCGCCGCCGACCGGGATCGAGCCGCCCATGCCGATGACGATGGGATCCTTGTTCCACTCGTCATGGAGCGCCGCCTTCGCTGCGGTGAGCGCCGGGAAGTCGTGCGGCAGCGCAAGCGCGCGGGAGCCCTTGTGCGAGATGAACTCGACCGAGCAATCGGCGGGAATGCGTGCTTTCACGAAAGCCTTGAAGTTCTCCGAGATCTTCGCCGGATCCTGATCGCCCACGAGGCGGAAGGAGACCTTGCAGCGCGCCTCCGCCGCGATCACGGTCTTGGTGCCCTCGCCCGTATAGCCGCCGATGATGCCGTTGACATCGCAGGTCGGGCGCGACTGGATCTGCTCGATCAGCATGCGGCCCTTCTCACCGGCGGATTTCTTCAGCCCGACCTGGCCGAGGAATTCCTCTTCGGTGAGATTCAGCTTCTTCCACTGCTCAAGGATCTGCGTCGGTGTTTCCGGCACGCCGTCGTAGAAGTCCTTGACGGTGATGCGGCCGTTCTCGTCATGGATCGCCGCGATGATCTTCGACAGCACGTGAATCGGGTTCTGCGCCGCGCCCCCGAACATGCCCGAATGCAGGTCGCGATCGGCGCAGCGCACGATCACTTCCTCATAGACCATGCCGCGCAGTGAGGAGGTGATGGCGGGCGTGTTCTGGTCCCACATGCCGGTATCGCAGACGAGCGCCACCTCGGCCTTCAGCTCGTCCTTGTTGGCGACGATGAATTCGGGCAGGAACTTGGAGCCATCCTCCTCCGCGCCTTCCACAAGAAAGGTGATGTCGATGGGCAGCGAGCCGGTCACGGCTTTCCAGGCACGGCAGGCTTCGACGAAGGTGAGGACCTGCCCCTTGTCGTCGGAGGCGCCGCGGGCACTGATGGCCTTGCGGCCGTCCGGCAGGGTGATGATACGCGGCTCGAAGGGCGGCCTCTCCCACAGGTCCAGCGGATCGACCGGCTGCACGTCGTAATGGCCGTAGAACAGCACATGAGGCTTCGCCCCGCCCTTGGCGTGGCCCACCACGGCCGGATGCCCGCCGGTTTCGCATAAAGACGCATCGACGCCGATCCCCTTCAACTCGTCCACCAGCCACTGGCCTGCCGTACGGCAATGATCCTTGTAGGCGGGATCGGTCGAGATCGAGGGAACTTTAAGCCACTGGAACAGGCGCTCCAGGGAGGAATCGAGGTCGGAATCGATCTGGCTAAGGACTTTGTCGAGCTGGGACATGATTTTCCGTGTGGTTCGAGAATCCGAGGCGGCGACAAGGTGCCCCCAACCGGGGGTTGGCCGCAAGGGGCGATCGGCATCTCGCTAACGAACCAGACGAGGCACCGTCATATAGCCGTCATCATAAATCGATATTTCTGGAAATATGGATAATACAGATGCCATAGGCGCCTTGGCTGCGCTCGCGCAACCGACGCGGCTGGAAATATTCCGGCTGCTCGTCAGACGGGAGCCGGACGGAATACCTGCAGGCGAGCTTGCCCGGGTCCTGGCGGTTCCTCAGAACACGATGTCCACCCATCTGGCGGTTCTATCGCGAGCGGGCCTCGTCATCGGTACGCGGCATTCCCGCTCGATCGTCTACCGGGCGAATGTCGCCAGCCTCCGGGAATTGGTGCTGTTTCTACTGAAGGATTGCTGTGACGGCCGCGCCGATATCTGCGCACCGCTCATTGCCGATCTCATCCCCTGCTGCCCCTAAGGTTTCCGCCCATGACTGATCGCGTCCTCAATGTCCTTTTCCTCTGCACCGGCAACACGGCTCGCTCGATCCTGGCTGAAGGCATTCTCCGCAAGGACGGCGAGGGACGCTTCAAGGCCTTTTCTGCCGGAAGCCAACCCAAGGGCACGGTCAATCCCTTTGCCTTGAAAGTGCTCGAAAGCTACGGATATCCGGCCGACGATTTTCGCTCGAAGAGTTGGGACGAATTCGACGGCCCCGATGCGCCGAAGATGGATTTCATCGTCACGGTCTGCGACAGCGCCGCTGGCGAGGCCTGCCCGGTCTGGCCGGGTCATCCCATGACTGCGCATTGGGGCATCGAGGATCCCGCAGCGGTCGAAGGGACAGATCTCGAGAAGGAGCGCGCTTTCGTCACCGCGTTCAAGTATCTGCGCAACCGCATCTCAGCCTTTGTCGCTTTGCCCCTTGCGAACCTCGATCGACAATCCCTCACCAGCCGCCTTGCGGATATCGGAAGCATGGATGGAGCGACGCCGCGTGCAGGCGAGGAATCGTAATGGAACCGCTTTCGCGCCGCCTGCTCGCGGAGTGTCTCGGAACGGCCTTTCTTCTCGCGACGGTCGTGGGCTCGGGCATCATGGGCGCGAAGCTGGCGGGTGGGAACATGGCTCTGGCCTTGCTCGGCAACACCTTGCCGACAGGAGCCATCCTCGTCGTTCTGATCCTCATTTTTGGCCCCGTCTCGGGCGCGCATTTCAACCCTGCCGTCTCCATCGCTTTCGCCCTGAAACGCGATCTGCCCTGGCGGGAAGCCGGTCCCTATGTGGCGGCTCAGATCACAGGCGCGATCATCGGCGTCTGGATGGCGCATCTCATGTTCGAACTGCCGGTATGGCAAGTCTCGCTGACGGCCCGTGCCGGCTCCGGACAATGGATCGCGGAATTCATCGCGACATTCGGCTTGCTGCTGACGATCTTCGGATGCGTCGCCCGCGCGCCCTCATCGGTTCCCTACGCGGTCGGCCTCTACATCACGGCCGCCTATTGGTTCACGGCCTCGACATCCTTCGCCAATCCCGCGGTCACCATCGCCCGTTCGCTGTCGGACACGTTCGCGGGCATCGCGCCCGCCCATATGCCGGGCTTCATCCTCGCCCAGCTTGCCGGAATGCTGGCGGCCGTCGCCCTTCAATCACAGCTCTGGCCCATGCGGCGCCCCTCACTCTAGCGCCGCAGCAATCCGCCCAGCGTTCCGCGCACGATGGCGCGGCCGATGGAGCCGCCTTGGCGGCCGGCGATGGATTTGCCGATTTCGGCGGCGATGGAGCCGACGGTCTGGTTGACGACCGTGCGGGTGACTTCGCGCGTGACGCGCTGGCCGACCGTCATGGTGCCCTTGCGCTGATTGTTGGTGCCGAAGAGGTTTCCGAGCATGTCGAGGATGCCGCCTCCGCCCTGAGCTTCGGCGGCGGCCTTCTCCGCACGCTTCGCCAGCATCTCGTAGGCGGATTCGGAATCGATAGTCTGCTCGTATTTTCCCCGCAATGGACTTGCAGCGATGATCTGCTGGCGCTCGGCCTGATCGATCGGCCCCACCTGCGCCATGGGCGGCGCGATGAGGGTGCGCTCCACCATGGAGGGCACGCCCTTGCCTTCGAGCATCGAGACCAGGGCCTCGCCGACGCCGAGCTCGGTGATCGCCTTCTCCGTGTCGAAGGCCGGGTTCTGGCGAAAGGTCTGCGCCGCGACGCGCACAGCCTTCTGCTCGCGCGGGGTATAGGCGCGAAGCGCATGCTGCACCCGGTTGCCGAGCTGCGCCAGCACCGTCTCCGGCACGTCGGCCGGGTTCTGCGTGACGAAGTAGACGCCGACGCCTTTCGAACGGATGAGTCGCACGACCCGCTCCACCGTCTCGATCAGCGGCTTGGGCGCATCGGCGAACAGAAGATGCGCCTCGTCGAAGAAGAAGACGAGCTTGGGCTGATCGAGATCGCCGACTTCCGGCAGCGTCTCGAACAATTCCGACATCAGCCACAGGAGGAAAGTGGCGTATAGGCGCGGATTGTTCATCAGCTTGTCGGCGGCAAGGATGTTGACGACGCCGCGCCCGTCCCGGTCCGTTCGCATCAGGTCCTTGATGTCGAGGGCCGGCTCGCCGAGAAACTCGTTGCCCTTCTGGTTCTCGAGCACGAGAAGCTGGCGCTGGATGGTGCCGATGGTGGCCTTCGACACGTTGCCGTAGGTGGTCGTCAGCTCCTGCGCGCTGTCGGCAACGAGTTGCAGAAGCGCGCGCAGATCCTTCAGATCGAGCAGCAGAAGCCCCTGATCGTCGGCGATGCGGAAGGCGATGTTGAGCACGCCCTCCTGCGTGTCGTTGAGATCGAGCAGGCGCGAGAGAAGCAGCGGCCCCATCTCCGACACGGTCGCCCGCACCCGGTGCCCCTGCTCGCCGAACAGGTCCCAGAACACCACGGGGAATCTATCCGGCGTGTATTCGATGCCGACCTCCTTGGCGCGCTTGATGAAGGCATCCTTGGCATTGCCCGGCGCGGCGATACCGGAAAGATCGCCCTTGATGTCGGAGGCAAAGACCGGAACGCCCGCATTGGAGAAACCCTCCGCCAGCACCTGCAGGGAGACGGTTTTTCCGGTGCCCGTGGCCCCGGTGATCAGACCGTGGCGGTTGGCGAGCGCCAGATCCAGATATTCCGGCTTGGTGCTCTTGCCGATGAAGATCTTGCCGTCCTCGAGCATCGTGTTCCTCCTGCTGCCCCTTCAGTCTAGGTAATCCCGCGCCCGGTTTCCACTCTTGCGCGCCTTGATTTCGGAGGGCTTCGGCGCGAAGTATCCGCTCGATCAAGTCAATCAGGAGAATCCCATGGAAGAGCTCATCGCTCGCGTGACGGAGAAGACGGGCCTGGAAGCCTCGACGGCGCAGAAGGCCATCGGCGTCATTCTCGCCTACCTCCAGAAGGAAGGCCCCCCGAACGAGGTCGGCCAGCTCATCGCGGCGCTGCCGGGCGCCGAGGAGGCCATCGCGCAGGCAGGCAGCAGCGGCGGTGGCGGCCTCATGGGCATGGTGGGCTCGCTCGGCGGCGGCGTGATGGCGCTCGGCGGCCAGTTGATGGGCCTCGGCGTCTCCATGGGCCAGATGCAGCCGTTGGGCCGCGAACTCTTCGCCTATGGCCGCGAGAAGGCGGGCGAGGATGTGATGGGGCCCATCATCGGGTCGATTCCGGGCCTGTCGCAGTTCGTGTGACCTCGCCATCCCGGATGCCGAAGGCGATCCGGGATGGCAATCAAAGCAGTGCGCCTCACGCAGCCGACGATCTCGGGCGCCGCTGATGCGGCCCCGGGATGACGATCAACAAATTTCCGGTATTCTCGCCCAACGATTTCGCCTCCGGACGAGAAGCCCTTATGGACGATTTGAACTTTGCCGCCGACTTTCCGAAAGCCACCCGCGAGCAATGGCTCAGGCAGGTCGAAGGGGTGCTGAAAGGCGCGGATTTTCAGAAGAAACTTGTTTCCAGAACCTATGACGGGCTTGAGATCCAGCCGCTCTACCCGAAGGCGGAAGGCGCTCAGCGCATCGCCCGTGCGGAGGCGGGCCCGTGGCGGGTCTCGCAGCGGGTCGATCATCCCGATCCGGGAAAAGCAAACGAACTGGCGCTCGCCGATCTCGAAGGCGGCGCGGATGCGCTGACCCTCGTCACCCGCAAGGCTCCCGCCGCGCGCGGCTTCGGCGTTGCCGTCGACACCATCGACGATCTCGACCGGGCGCTTAACGGCGTGATGCTCGATCTCATCCATCTACGCCTCGATGCGGGCGGGCATGGGCGGCAGGTGGCGGGGCTGTTCACAGCGCTGGCGGAGCGGCGCGGCCACAAGCTCTCCGATCTGTCCGTCGATCTCGGTCTTGATCCCATCGGCGCCATGGCGGCGACGGGCGTGCTCTCCGCCCCGTGGGACGTGGTGGCCGGGCGACTGGGCGAGACCCTGGCCGCTCTGTCGGCGCGCGGCTTCAAAGGACGCACCGCCCTCGCAGACGGGCGGGCCTATCACGAAGCGGGAGCCAGCGAGGCCCAGGAACTGGCGGCGGTTCTGGCGACGGGCGTCGCCTACCTCCGGGCGCTGGAAGCGCATGGCCACACGCCCGATGCCGCCCGCGATGCCCTCGCCTTCCTTCTCGTCGCCGATGCGGACGAGTTTCTCACCGTGGCGAAGTTCCGGGCCTTGCGGCGTCTCTGGGCGCGCATCGAACAGGCCTCCGGCCTCGAACCGAAGCCGATCCGCCTGCACGCCGAGACGGCCTGGCGGATAACCACGCGGCGCGATCCCTGGGTCAACATGCTGCGCGCCACCATCGCCACCTTCTCGGCCGGGATCGGCGGCGCGGACGCGGTCACGGTTCTGCCCTTCACGGCGGCGCTCGGCCTGCCGGACGCCTTTGCCCGAAGGGTGGCGCGCAACACGCAGCTGATCCTTCTCCACGAAGCCAATCTGTGGCGCGTCGCCGACCCAGCCGCCGGCGCGGGCGGGTTCGAGGCCTTGACGGATGCGCTCTGCGAGAAAGCCTGGGCGCTGTTTCAGGAGATCGAGCGCGAGGGCGGGATCGTGGAGAGCCTCGCCCGCGGCGCGCTCCAGCAGCGGATCGCCGCGACCCGCGCCCAGCGCGACAAGGCCATCGCCACCCGCCGCGAGCCGATCACCGGCACAAGCGAATTTCCCAATATCCGCGAGGCGGACGTGACGGTGCTTTTCCCTTCTCCCGCACGGGAAAACGGGGAGATCGCGTCCTCTCCGACGCAGGCGGTGTATGTAGAGCCCCTGCCCTCGATCCGCATCTCTGAGGCCTTCGAGCGCCTGCGTGACCGCTCGGATGCCTATATGGCGCGCATGGGAGAGCGCCCCAAAGTCTTCCTCGTCACCCTCGGCCCGCTCGCGGCCTTCACCGCGCGGGCCACTTTTGCCAAAAATTTCTTCGAGGCAGGGGGGATAGAATCCATATCGAATGACGAATTTTCAAGTTTAGATGAGCTCAAGAAAGCCGTGATCGAGAGCAAAGCGAAGCTTATCTGCATCTGTTCATCAGATGAGATTTATAAGGATCAGGCTATATCAGCGACAGAAGCCTTGCGTGAGGCAAATGTCGGCCCTATCTTTCTGGCCGAACGCCCCACAGAATTCGAAAATAGCCTGACAAGGGCGGGAATAAAACAATTCATTCATATCGGGTGCGATACCCTGAAGGTTCTCAGCGAGGCTCTCGACGCAGCCGGAGCCTGAGGCCCGGCGGCATGGCACCGCCTGTCGAGCGAGAGAGATTACGCATGAATTTTACGACACGACTCATTGTCGCCCTAGGGCTCGCCGCCGCCCCGACCGGAGCCGTCATGGCGGCGCCCGGTGCCCCCTCCCATGACGGCACCTGGAGCGTGCAGATGGTGACGAATTCCGGCATGTGCGACCGCAGCTACAATTATTCCATCGCCGTCGAGAACGGGAATGTCCGCTACATCCTGGCGCCTGGGGATTCTCCGACCATTGTGAACGGGAAGATTCAGCCCAACGGCTCGCTCAACCTCGATATCCGCCGCAGCGTCGCCAAGGTCGATGCCAGCGGCGAGTTGAATGTCAAATCCGGCTCGGGTACCTGGAAGCTGGGCATGCTCGGCTGCTCGGGCCGCTGGACGGCGCAGAAGCGCTCCAGCACCATTTCCGGCTAAGAGCCGCGTCAGAGCCCCACTTCTCCCCGCATTTCTTCAGGGCTGTTCACCACCGACACCATGACGTAGGAGATGATCATCAATAGGTACCAGGAGCCGAGCTTGGCCATCGGCACCAGAGACCAGCCTTTGAGTTGACTGGGGTAAAGCCAGGCTCCCGCGAATGTCCCGATGTTTTCGGCAAACCATATAAACAAGGTCACGAGAAAGAAGCCCAAGAGCAGCGGCATGCGGCGGTAAATCCGCCAAACCTTGAAGTAGATCATCGTGCGTCCGAAGAGCAGCGCTGTGGCCGCGAAAAGAATGTAACGAAGGTCGGTCACGTAATGATGTGTGAAGAAGTTCACGTAGATCGCCACTGACAAGAGGATCGTTGCAGCCAGCGGCGGATGGTGGGTGAAGCGGAAATCGAACAAACGCCACGCACGGGCGCCATATGAACCGATGGCGGCATACATGAAGCCGGTGAAAAGCGGCACGCCGCCGATACGGAAGAAGTTCGGCTCGGGATAGATCCACGACCCCATCTTGGTCTTGAACACCTCCATGGCCGTGCCGACGAGGTGAAAAAGAAAAATGGTCTTAGCCTCCTCGATCGTCTCCAGCTTGAAGGAAATAAGGACGACCTGAATCGCGAGGGCGGCGAGGAAGATGAAGTCATATCGCGCGAGACCGAAATCGCGCGGATACCAGAGATGCGTGACGATCAGGAGCGCGCACATCGCCCCGCCAAAGAGGCAGGCCCATCCCTCCTTGATGCCGAAGCGGAGGAATTCGTAGCAGCCACTGGCAACAGCTCCGCGCGCGGCAGCGGCACGACCGATCCTTTCCTCAAGCTCGATGAAGCGCTCGATGGGTGGCCAGATGTGAGCGGCGCTGTCGGGGCGCGGGGAAGCAGGGCGGAATTGCATGAAGCCCCCAAGAGATATACTATTTCTTGTAATCTAGGCCCGTTACGCTTCAAAGATCCAGGGCATTGGATCGACAGTTGAATATCCAGCCGGGCAGGACTGCTCTTTAAGTGATAGCCCGACGGGGCCAAAGGGCCTAAACTGTCGGACGATTTTCGGTGTAAGCGTTGATTGAAGCATGACCCGTATCCCGGACTTTTCGAGCATCTCCTTAGCCGAAGTACCCGTGACATCCCCGGCCGGGCACGGTGAGGGAAAGGGAACGACGAACGCGGAACCCTGGCTCACGCCGGAGGGCATTCCCGTCAAGGCGGCCTATGGCGAGGCTGATCGGGCGGGCATCGACTTCCTCGATACCTATCCCGGGATCGCGCCGTATCTTCGCGGCCCCTACCCCACCATGTATGTCAATCAGCCCTGGACCGTGCGCCAGTATGCCGGGTTCTCCACGGCCGAGGATTCCAACGCCTTCTATCGTCGCAACCTCGCCGCCGGCCAGAAGGGCCTGTCGGTGGCCTTCGATCTCGCCACCCATCGCGGCTACGATTCCGATCATCCGCGCGTGTCGGGCGATGTCGGCATGGCGGGTGTCGCCATCGACTCGATCTACGACATGCGCACCCTGTTCGAAGGCATCCCGCTCGACCAGATGAGCGTGTCGATGACCATGAACGGCGCGGTGCTGCCCGTGCTCGCCCTCTACATCGTCGCGGCGGAGGAACAGGGCGTTCCGGCGGAAAAGCTCTCCGGCACGATCCAGAACGACATTCTCAAAGAGTTCATGGTGCGCAACACCTATATCTACCCGCCGAAGGGGTCGATGCGCATCATCTCGGACATCTTCGCCTATACCTCCGCGAACATGCCGAAGTTCAACTCCATCTCGATCTCCGGCTATCACATGCAGGAGGCCGGCGCGACGCAGGACCTGGAACTCGCCTACACGCTAGCCGACGGCGTCGAATATATCCGCGCTGGGCTTGCCGCAGGGCTCACCATCGATCAGTTCGCGCCGCGCCTGTCGTTCTTCTGGGCCATCGGCATGAACTTCTTCATGGAAGTGGCCAAGATGCGCGCCGCGCGCCTGTTGTGGGCGAAGCTGGTGAAAGGGTTCAACCCGAGTTCCGAGAAGTCGCTGCCCCTGCGCACCCATTCGCAGACGAGCGGCTGGTCGCTGACCGCGCAGGACGTGTTCAACAATGTCGCCCGCACCTGCATCGAGGCAATGGCGGCAACGCAAGGTCACACGCAATCGCTGCACACCAACGCCCTCGACGAGGCGCTGGCCCTGCCAACCGACTTCTCCGCCCGCATCGCCCGCAACACGCAGCTCTTTCTGCAGCAGGAGAGCGGCACCGGGCGCATCATCGATCCCTGGGGCGGCTCCTATTATGTCGAACGCCTGACGCAGGAACTCGCCGAGAAGGCCTGGGGCCACATCCAGGAGGTGGAAGCGCTCGGCGGCATGGCGAAGGCCATCGAGGCCGGCATTCCGAAGCTGAAGATCGAGGAAGCCGCCGCGCGCACCCAGGCGCGCATCGATTCCGGTCACCAGATCATCGTCGGCGTGAACGCCTTCCGACCCACCGACGAAGCCTCCATCGACATCCTGAAGGTGGACAACGCGGCGGTGCGCAACCGCCAGATCGAGAAGCTCAAGCGCCTCAGGGCCGAGCGCAGCCAGGCCGATGTGGATGCGGTGCTCGCCGCTCTGTCGAAAGGGGCGGCGTCGGGCGAGGGCAACCTGCTCGACCTCGCCGTGAAGGCCGCGCGCGCCAAGGCCACGGTGGGCGAGATTTCCGATGCCTTGGAGAAGGTCTGGGGCCGTCACCGGGCCGAGATCAAGGCCATTTCGGGTGTCTACAAGCGGGAGGTCGGCATGGCGTCGCCGATGGTCGAGCAGGTTCGTCGTCTGGTCGAGGAATTCGAGGACAATGACGGCCGCCGCCCGCGCATTCTCGTCGCCAAGATGGGCCAGGACGGACACGACCGCGGCCAGAAGGTGATAGCCTCGGCCTTCGCCGATCTCGGCTTCGACGTGGATATCGGCCCACTCTTCGCCACGCCCGCGGAAGCCGCGCGTCAGGCTATCGAGAACGACGTCCACATCGTCGGCGTGTCCTCGCTCGCAGCCGGCCACCTGACGCTGGTGCCGGAACTGCGCGCCGAGCTGTCGAAATACGGCCGCGACGACATCATGATCGTCGTCGGCGGCGTGATCCCGCCGCAGGATTTCGATGCGCTCCACGCGGCCGGCGCCTCGGCGATCTTCCCGCCCGGCACGGTGATTGCGGATGCCGCCGTCAACCTCATCGGCGAGTTGAACCGCAGGCTCGGCTACGAGCCGAAGCAGGCGGCGGAATAGGATTCTTTAAGGCGGGGCGGCTTGCTCGACACCGGCAGGTCGATCCTCAATCGGCAAGCGTCCGCTTCGCCCTGACATCCAACGCCGCAAGCGCTTCCGTCAGTCGCCTCCTGGCTCTCTCCGTTGCATCTTCGCCAAGGGCATCCAGGTCGAGGAAAAGATCGAGGCCCGTGACATTCTCGCTGATCACCCGCGAGCGCTCTGCCAGTTCTCCCACAAAGCCCTCGACGGCATAAGGCACTATCTCGCGGGCGATGCCCTTGATGGTGATAGGCTTGAGCGGCATGGCGCGCACCAAGTCGCGCACCAGCGCATAGGTTTCATAGCTGAGGCAGATGCCGCCGGGCTCCGCAATCGTCTGCAGCCGCGCGGCGAGGTTCGCTTCCGTTCCGATAATCGTGTAGTCCATCCGGGCATCGCTGCCGAAATTGCCGACATTGCAGAAGCCCGTGTTGATGCCCATGCGGGCGCTGAATGGCTGATCGATGCCGCGTTTGCGCCACTTTAGGTTCAACTGCTCCAGGCGGCGCTGCATGTCGACGGCCATCCGCAGGCAGGACCGCGCGTCTTCCTCGACCCCCTTGGTTTCGGGGTCGCCGAAAAAGGCGAGAATTGCATCGCCGAAAAACTTGTCGACAGTCGCCCCGTGCTGAAGCGCGATGGCGGACATCTCGGTGAAGTATTCGTTCAGCAGCGCGGTTAGATCTTCCGGCTGAAGCCGCTCCGCAATGGCCGTGAAATCCTTGATGTCGGAGAAGAAGATCGTCAGCTTCTTACGCTCGGTCGTGATCGCAGCATCCTTCCGGCCATGAAAGATTTTCTTGTAGATCTGCGGTGAGAGATACCGGGCGAGCTTCGTCGAAATACCGGCCAGAAAATCGTTGATCTCGGCAAGCTCCCGGTTCATGCCCTGAATCAGGCGCGCCTGCCGACGCTGCAAGGCAATCGCCATCAGGCCGGCAGCCGAAGCGAGGATGAAATACGAAAGCAGGAATTTGAACGAAAGGATATTCGCAGCAATCGGCTGGGCTACCGAGATTTCCTGGATCCCCCGCACGTCACCGACTTTCCAATCCCGTTTGAGGCTGTCGGGATGCAGGTTGTGACAGGTGACGCAGACCTGCCCCATCACAACCGGGACAGCCATACGCACCTGTTGATCGAACAGCGACCCTGAAACCTCGGTGATGGGGTGGGTAGGATCGGCCCTCAGGCGGGAGAGCGCATCCTGCTCGAAGCTGTCCAATTGATACGGTTCGCGCCCCTTGAAAGGCAGATCCGAGAGGAAGCGGTATTTGACCGAGCCGTCATAAGCGCTGATGCGCTTCCCGAGCTCGATGGAAAGGGTCGCCGGGATCGGAATTGCGCCGGGCACATCCCGGTAATTGTGCGAAACCGTGACGGGATCGACCGTTTGGAGCACCCGCCCGACGACATCGCTGCCGTAGAAGCTTCGCATCTCGTCGATGATCCTGTTGATCTCGCTGGCCTGCGTTTGCAGCATATGCTGCGAGAGGAGCCGCAGATTGAGCCAAATGGCGATAGGGAGCCCCAGCACGCTGCAAATCACGGTCATGACCAGGAAAGGCCCCATGGCCCGCTGGAGACGTGCAACCTGCTCACCTGGTCCGGCCATCGTTCAGATCCACCGTCGAACCATGTTTCGGAACAATATATCAATAGTTAATTATTGCTAAGCTTTCAAGCCTTTATCCGCTGATTGCGGAGTTGGAGCGCAATTCCTCAGGACTGCCCTGCCTTCAACCCAACCGTCGCGATGCCCGCACCGATCAGCAGGCTGCCGCCGACCTTGTTGACGATCCCCATGGTGCGCGGATTGCGCACGACGCTCCGCGCCCGCGAGGCGATGAGCGCGTAGGTGAAAGCATTCGTAAAAGCGAGCACGAGGAAGGTTGCCGCAAAGATGCCGACCTGCGGGAAAAGGTCGGCTTTCGGGTCAATGAATTGCGGCAGGAAGGCCACGAAGAAGGTGATGCCCTTCGGGTTCAGCGCCGTCACGAGCCAGGCATGGCTCAGCATTTTCAACGACGAAACCGCATCCGTGCGCGGCTTGGCGTCGAGCGCGCCTCCTGCCCGCCAGAGCTTGATGCCGAGCCAGACGAGATAGGCCGCGCCCACCCATTTCAGGATCGTGAACACGGTCGCCGATGCGGCGAGCAGCGCACCGAGGCCGAGGAGCGAGAGGGTCATCGCAGTGAAATCGCCGAGCGCGACGCCGACCGCCATCGGCAGCGCCGTGCGCCAGCCCTGGCCCAGCGCATAGGATACGACGAGCAGGATCGTCGGTCCCGGAATGACGAGCAGAACGGCGGAAGCGGCAGCAAAAGCGAGCCAGGTCTCGATGGTCATGGCGATGTCCCTGTGGCGAACGCAACGATAGAGCCACAGGCGAGACGCGGTGTCGAGAAGGGAACCTCCGTCATTCCGGGGCGAGCAAAGCGAGAGCCCGAAACCCATAAACACGAGCGTTTCGGGAGATGATGCAACGGCTCTCGCTGTAGACGATTCTGATACGTGAGCGGCAATGGGTTCCGGACTCGCCTCCGGCACCCCGGAGTGACGGCGGGGCCCCTCTTTTATCCCGACTCATCTTTCGGGAGAAAGCGACTATGCCTTACATCCTCTCCCGCTCGATCGCGCGCTTCACTACCTGTTCCACCTCCTTGTTCGACAGGAAGAGGTCGTGGTTGACGATGCCGCTGCCGAACTCGGAGGCGTCGGCGACACGGACGCCCAAGGCTTCCAGCCGCTCGCGATCCGCTGCCCCCGCACGCACGATGCCGCCGGCAAGGCGGCTCGATACCGCGAGCGCCCGGTCGTTGGTGGAGCTGATGACGGTAATTTTCTTCGCGTCCGGGCCGAGGCGCTCCAGGCTGCGGGCGAAGAGGTCGATATCGATGTCCGGGGCTGCCAGCACCACCGCGCCGATGCGCGACATGGCGCTCTCGCCGCCGGAGCCGCGCAGCATCCGCAAGGTCTCGAGCGTCAGGAGCGTGCCCATGCTGTGCGCCACGATGTGGATGCGCCCGCCGCTCGGGCTGCGGGCGATGGCGGTCAACAGATCCTCCAGCGCATCGCGCGACCACATGGCGCTCTCGCGGTCGCTCACATAGCTGAAGGTCGATCCGGCTGAAGGCCAGGTGAAGAGGCCCGTCGCGCCGGGAAACTTGATGCCCTCGGAGAGCTGGATCGTCGAGGTCGCTGCGGTCTCGAAGCTCTCGCGATAGCCGTGGATGTAGAGCAGGAGATCGCGCCCGAGGGCGGCCTGCGCGAAGGATTGCGCCGCGCTCGTCCGGCTGAGGGAATCGACGGAGGCAATGTTCCAGCCGCTCGATGTCACACGCCCGACGAGCGAGCGGTCGGGCGGCGTCAGGCGGGCCTCGGCGTAAATGAAATCGGGCGACCGCTCGCCGCTGAACCACGGCTTGCGAATCGGGTCGCCGACCGGCAACCGCGTCGTCGCGATCAGCAATCGCGGATCGTTCGACAGACCGGCGCGGGGCGCGGACGGAACTTTGGGAAGCATGGTCTCGCCGCCGATGCAGCCGGAAACGGCAAGACTGACGAGGCCGATGGCGGTGAAGCGGGCGAGGTGTGAAAACATGAAACCGATAGACTGAAGGGAGGAGGGAAGAGTGAAGAGAATCCGGGCCCGCTGTTTTGCCGTCGATGATGGCGAGGGCAAGGCGGAGGCCAGAGACATCCGTAACCCTTGAGGCAACCTTTGGGGAAGATGGTGAATCCTTGGTGAACCGGTGCATCCAGAATGCGGCCTTGCCTTGATGCAGCGAGGGCCAACGTCTATTTTCGCAATAATGATACTTCTCATCCGCTCCCTTGTCGTCATCGTCAGTCTTTTCTTTCTTCCCCTCGGCGCCCACGCCCTGTGGTGGACCACGCGCGACGATGTTGCTTCGAACTGGCGCAGCGCCGATTGGTCGAGTGCGGAGCTTCTGCCGCAGCCCGCCGCCGCGCCGCAGGCCATCGTCGCGATCTACGCGGCGCGGGTCGGGCGCTGGCGCGGGATTTTCGCGCACCACACCTGGGTCGTGGTGAAGGAGGAAGGCGCAAGCCAATATACCCGCTACGACAAGGTCGGCTGGGGCAGCCCGGTCCGCACCAACGGATGGGCGCCTGACGGGCGCTGGTTCGGCAATGTGCCGCAACCCATCCTTTTCATCGAAGGCGAGGCCGCCGCGCGGCTGATCCCGCAGATCCAGAAGGCGGTCGCGGCCTATCCCTATCGCTTTTCGGGAAACTACAACGCCTGGCCGGGCCCGAACTCCAACACCTTCGTGGCACATGTGATGCGCTCGGTGCCCGAACTCGGCACGGCCCTGCCGCCGACGGCGCTCGGCAAGGACTGGCAACCCTTTCGCGACATCGTCGGCCTGACTCCGAGCCGGACGGGTTTCCAGATTTCCCTCGGCGGCTATGCGGGCCTGTCGGTCGGCTGGGTCGAGGGCGTCGAGTTCGATCTGCTCGGCCTCGTCGCGGGGCTCGATCTGCGCCGCCCGGCGATCAAGCTCCCCGGCTGGGGACGGATCGGCATGGATCCGGTCATCTGATGAAAAGCCTCCGTCTTCTTGAGAAGATGCGCTTTCCTCGCAAAACCCGTGTCCACTTTTGCGGAAAATGCCCCCTCTTTCGGAAGGGCCGCATTTTCTGCCGCAAAACCGGTGTCCACTTTTGCGGAAAATGCTCTAAAGCTCTGTCATGACCGGGGGCCTGCAACGGACGAACGACATCACCGCGGAAGCCGTCGCGCGCGGCGACCGCGCCGCGCTGGCGCGTGCCATTACCCTAATGGAATCGCGCCGCTCCGACCATCGCGCCGCCGCGCGGGACCTCTTGCAGAAGCTGATGTCCCGCACCGGTAAGGCAGTGCGCGTCGGCATCACCGGTGTCCCCGGCGTCGGCAAATCCACGGCCATCGACACCTTGGGCAGCATGCTCACCGAACGCGGCCACAAGGTCGCCGTTCTCGCGGTCGATCCGAGCTCCACCCGCACGGGCGGCGCGATTCTCGGCGACAAGACGCGCATGGCGAGGCTCGCCGCCGATCCCGACGCTTTCATCCGCCCCTCCCCGTCTTCCGGCACCCTCGGCGGCGTGGCGGCCAAGACCCGCGAGACGATGCTGCTCTGCGAAGCGGCCGGGTTCGACGTGATCCTCGTCGAAACGGTCGGCGTCGGACAATCGGAAACCGCTGTCGCCGACCTCACCGATTTCTTTCTCGTCCTGATGCTGCCGGGTGCGGGCGACGAATTGCAGGGCATCAAGAAGGGCATTCTCGAACTCGCCGACATGATCGCGGTCAACAAGGCGGACGATGCGGATGCGCGCGCCAAGGCGGCGGCGGCCGAATATCGCGCCGCCCTGCATATCCTCACCCCCGCCTCCGCCAACTGGACACCGCCGGTTCTCACCGTCTCCGGCCTGACCGGCCAAGGGCTCGACGAGCTTTGGGCCAAGGTGCTCGACCACCGCAACCGTCTGGAGGCGACAGGCGAGCTTGCCGCAAAGCGCCGGGCGCAAGACGCCAAATGGATGTGGGCCCTCGTCCATGAGCGCCTCCACGACCGGCTTACCCACGACCCCGCCATCCGCAAGCGCGTGCCGGACATCGAGCGGGCCATCGCTGAGGGCACCCTGTCCCCGACCGCCGGGGCGGAGGAAATCGTGGGTTTATTGGGACTTTAATCCTTATCGCCGGGTAAGGCAGTCATTCAGGACCGACCTCCGTTGGCGATAGGCTGCTCATCTTTGCCGACAATAGCCAAGACATAATTCATATGAAATGATATATCGAATATTTAACGGGAAAGACAATGAGCCTCGGAGAGACCTCTTTTAATAGCGATATGCCGTATTCGTCGGACACGAGCGGTTATCTCACCCTCGGCCAGTCGGCATTTGGCTGGATCACGGACAAAGGCGGAGCAGACGGCGATTGGGACCTGTATTCCGTCTACCTGCAGGCAGGCGCCCGCTATAATTTCTCCTCCATGGGCACCAGCGTCCACGGCGTGAGCGGCGCCAGCCACATGTATCTCGAACTCTACGATACGAATGGCGATTTCATCAGCGGATATGCACCCTCGATCGACGGAAGCGTCAACACTTACTACACACCTGTCCTTTCAGGCTTTTATTACGTTGCGGCGAGCGGCGATCAGATGGCGGATGTCGGAGGCTACAGGATTGCCGTATCGATAGCTGCGAGCTACGCCGACGACCACGGCGGAGAATTCTGGGATGCGACGAATGTCTCGTCGGGCCGATATTACGGCGTCCTGGAGCGCGCAACCGACACCGACTCGTTCGTCTTGAATGCCCAGCTGGGCAAAAGATATTTCTATAAAGTCGAGCAACCGGCATTCGACCTGTTCCATACGGTCGACAACGACGGGCATGAGAGGCTGTTCGGCGGAGCCAGCTCCGACAATAGCCTCGTCATCATAACGCCCACGACGTCTCAAGCCTTTCAGATCAGCTTTTCCAGCAACACCTTCGTCGAAACGGGCTCATACTCTTTCAATCTGCAAACAGCCTTTTCGCTGGATAAGGAACTGTCGACCGGAACAATGGGAGACAACACGCTTGC
The DNA here is from genome assembly GCF_052114965.1 of Microvirga sp. 2TAF3. Classification (NCBI taxonomy): domain Bacteria; kingdom Pseudomonadati; phylum Pseudomonadota; class Alphaproteobacteria; order Hyphomicrobiales; family Methylobacteriaceae; genus Microvirga; species Microvirga sp. 2TAF3. The sequence goes on from NZ_JBFRFT010000011.1 coordinate 150,037, forward strand.
CGGCAACACCACAGACGACGAAATCTGGGGCTTGGAAGGCAACGACACCATCACAGCCAACGCGGGTTCCGACATCCTGGTCGGGGGCAGCGGCAACGACGTTCTGGACGGCGGAGCGGGAGAGGATACGGCGGGCTACATCGGCAACCGTGCATACTACACCGCAAGGCAGAACGAGGACGGATCAGTCGTTATCACCGACAAGCGTCCGGACGGAGATGGGCAGGACACGCTTGTCGGAATCGAGAACTTTCGTTTCGCCGATATGACGCTCAACCTTGCCGGTCTTCTGGCGACGAACAACCATGCGCCGACAGATATCCTCCTGAGCAACAACGCCGTGCTGGAGAACGCTTCCAACGAGACGGTGGTGGGCACGCTCTCGGCCGTTGATGCCGACACGGGCGACACATTCCATTATTCGCTACCCGATAGTGCAAGCGGCCGTTTCGTTTTGCGCGGCAATAAGGTCGTCGTAGCGGATAGCTCCAAGCTCGATTTCGAAGAAGCCCAATCCCATCAGATCAAAGTCCGGGTCAGAGATGCGGGAGGCGATTCGTTCGAGAAGACTTTCAGCATCAGAATCAACGATGTCGCGGTCGAGATTCTGAAAGGCACGAAAGGCAAGGACCTCCTGAAGGGCGGCTCGGGCAGCGACAAGCTCTATGGCGGTCTCGGCAACGACGTGCTTACCGGCGGCGCGGGCAAGGATATCTTCGTGTTCGACACCAAGCCGAACAAGAAGACCAACCTCGACACGATCACCGACTTCAATGTCAAGGATGATACGATCTGGCTCGACAACGCCGTCTTCAAGAAGCTCGGCAAGGGCTCCGAGGCCAAGCCGGG
>NZ_JBFRFT010000012.1:0-135960 GCF_052114965.1 Microvirga sp. 2TAF3
CAAGGACAAGAACGATTACCTGATCTACGACGCCAAGAAGGGCGTGCTGTATTATGACGCCGACGGCTCAGGTGCAGGCAAGGCGGTCGAGATCGCCACGCTCAAGAAGGGCCTCAAGATGACCTATGCCGACTTCTTCGTCATCTGAGGCAAAAAGGCCAAAGTATTGGCGGAGCAATATAAGGGCTGCCGGTGAATAACGGCAGCCCTTTAGTCTTCGGAGAGAGAATCGGCCGCTTGCGGCCGAGAAGATTGCAAATTGATAATTGCAAAAATGCAAAATCGATGCCGGGATCGCATTTCCCATTAGGCTGCATGCGAACGAGACTGCCAGAAGTCTTATTTTCCATCGATTGAGGCCATATCGAAGCTTGCTCTAAGGTCAAGACCCTTTATGATATTTCGCAACGTTATATCTTGTGATCGACGTTGCGATCGCACAAAGCGCAGCTAGGGGAACTGAATATGGCTATTACAAAATGGGGCGCATCCGACATTTTCGCCAGCACGACGACCAATAACGCCCGGGGAGATGCCAAAGTCGTCGGTCTGAAGGACGGCACGTTTCTGGTTGTATGGGCCGATGGGAGTGGGGCTTTCGGCTCCCCGGGCTGGAATATCCGTGGTCAGATCCTCCATGCCGATGGGACCAAAAAAGGTGGCGAGTTCCTGGTCAATGGTGTGGTCATAGGAGGCGTTCTCGATACATCCGGCGAGCAGACTGAGCCGGACGTCACGGTTTTGAGCAACGGCCGTTTTATCGTCACATATACAAATTCATCAAAGGTCGGGACGAGTGGCGTAAGCGCAAGAATCTACAATGCGGACGGCACGCCGGTCAGCGACAGCGAATTTTCAATCAAGGCGGAATCCGGCGCTGACAGTGGAGGAAATGCATCCATCTCGGCGCTGTCGAACGGCGGCTTCGTCGTCAGCTACACATCGCCGGATGGTAGTGCCAATGGTATCAGAGCCCAGGCTTTTGATACTGACGGAAAGCCGGTTGGCGGCGAGGTGCCTGTCAATACAACGACGGCAAATTCCCAAAGAGAATCTGCGGTCGTCGGTCTGACGGGCGATGCGACGGGCAAATACGCGGTTTTCTATTTCGATACCAGCTTGAGCCCCGACGACCCGAATCCGACGGTCCGCGGCCGGATTTTCAATGCAGATGGTTCGCAGGCTGTCGCCGAATTCCTTGTTCCAAGCTCCCGTCTGTCCAAAGGACCGCCCAAGGTTACGGCATTGACCAATGGCAAGTTCGTCGTTGTTTGGGAACATGAAAGCCCTGAATCGGGAGATGGCTCGGAAACCTCGATCAAGGGTCAGATTTTCAACGCGGACGGAACGAAATTCCGTGGAGAATTTCTAGTCAATTCGATGACGGATCGACATCAGGACAGCCCGTCCGTCGTAGCCCTGCCGAATGGAGGCTTTGCCGTCTCCTACACGAATGGCTGGTACGATAAGTTTGGCCCAGGGAGCTATTTCGACAGCTATGGCGTTGCCATGTTCAACAGCAATGGCGACCGGATCGGGGATGATTACTATCAGACGCGGGCGACCGGATCTCTATCGTCCCCCGATCTTACATCGTCCCTGGGGGTCCTGGAAGACGGCCGGCTCGTGCTGACATGGGCTGAGATCGGATCGAGCAGCCATGATATCCGCGCGCGAATTCTCGAGCCGCGCGACAAAGGCGTGACCCTGGTCGGCAAGGGTATGGACGATGAGTACTATGGCACGAAATTCGCGGATTCCTTGAGCGGCAAGATTGGTGCCGACCGACTGTCCGGTGATGCGGGAGACGATACGCTCATCGGCGGCGCGGGTGCCGATACGCTCGATGGCGGAGCCGGGATCGATACGGCTTCCTATGCCGATGCCAGCGCTGCCGTGATTGCGAGCCTGGCAACACCGATCGGAAATTCAGGCGATGCGGATGGCGATATCTATATTTCAATTGAGAACCTGACCGGATCGGCTTTTGACGATCAACTCACGGGCGATGACAAGGACAATGTCCTCGACGGTTCGGGAGGTAATGACGTCCTGGCCGGCGGTAAGGGTAATGATGTGCTGATCGGCGGCGACAGCACGCTCTCGGGAGCTGTCAACAACGACACCCTCGATGGCGGCATTGGGGCTGATACACTTGTCGGCGGCAAGGGCAACGATACGTATTACGTCGATAACGCCGGCGATAAGGTCGTCGAAGCAGTCGGCGGCGGCAAAGACATCGTCATTACCTCCATCAGCTATGCCCTGGACGCCGATGCAGAAGTTGAAGAGTTGAGGGCCGCTTCAGGAAGCGCCTCGATCAACCTTACGGGCAATGGCATCGCCAACAAGCTTATCGGCAACGATGCCGCCAATGAACTGAACGGCGGCGCGGGAGCCGACTATATGGATGGCGGCGCTGGCGATGACACCTATGTCATTGACGACGCAGGCGACACCGTTGTCGAAGCGGCAGGTGACGATAATGGATTCGACACGATTGTCATCGGCAAGGACTTTGCCGTCACCCATGAATACAACCTCACGGCATTTGCGAATGTCGAGGCCTTGAAGGCCCTCGACAGCGCGGGCAACGTCACCCTGATCGGCAATGGCATTGCCAATGTCATCACAGGTAATAACGGCGACAATACCCTGGACGGCGGCGATACCAAGGCTATCGATACGCTTGAAGGTGGCAAAGGTAACGACACCTATGTCATCCGCCATCAGGGCGACGTCATTATCGAGAAAGCGGGTGAGGGCACAGATACGGCGGACGTCAGGATCTCCAATTTTACTTTGGATGACGATCTCTCGATTGAGATCTTAAGGGCTGCCGCCGGTTCTGGCATCGCATCGTATACCTTGAAAGGCAACAATCTCGCCAACACGATCATTGGATCGACAGGCAAGGACGTGCTCGACGGCGGAGGTAGCGCAGACGACCCGGCCGACAGGTTGGACGGCGGTGGCGGCGATGACCTTTATCAGGTGCGTCACAAAAACGATGTGGTCGTCGAGGCAAGTGATGCCGGGAATGACAAGATCGTCGCCTATATCAGTTACACCTTGAAGGACGGCGTCGCCGTGGAAACGCTGGCAGCCGCGGCCGGCATCGAGAACCTGATCCTGACAGGCAACAAGTCCGACAATTTCATCCAAGGAAACGACCTTGCCAACACGCTGGACGGTGGCCTTGGCGCCGACGTACTGGACGGTGGCGCAGGCGACGATACCTACTATATCGACAACCCGAGCGACCTGGTGATTGAGGGCGCCGTGACGGGTGGGATCAGTCGGGACGTGATCGTGATCACGGCGGGTATCGACTACGTCCTCGATAACAGCGTCTATGTGGAGGAGTTACGGATCAAGGAAGGCATCGATCTCGTCAGTCTGACCGGCAACGCCCGCGCCAACACTCTCATCGGCAACAGCAGCGCTAACACGCTCGATGGTGGCGGAGGCGGAGATGCTCTCCAAGGCGGTGGCGGGGACGACACCTATATTGTGCGGACCGGCGACCAAGTTTTTGAAGCGTTGGGCCAGGGTATCGACACGATTAAGGCCCGCAGCTCATTTATATTGGCCGAAGGTTCTGAGATCGAGATTCTGCAGGCAGATAGCGCTTCCGGCCTGAAGCTGACCGGCAATAGCCTTGCCAACACAATCATCGGGAATGACGGCAACGACACTCTCGACAGCGGTGGAGGCTCCGACACGCTGCGCGGTGGCAATGGCGATGATATTTATATCATCAATGCTCTTGGTGCTGTCATTCAGGAGGATGCTGGGCCGCAATCTGGCACAGACACGGCGATCGTGTCGATCAACTATGACCTAAGCAGGAATCCACTCGCGAATGTCGAAATCATCCAGGCCAAGGCTGGTACGGATGCGATCAATCTGACCGGCGATAGCGGCGCGAATACGTTGATCGGAAATGCCGGCGACAACATCCTCGACGGCGGTGCCGGAGCCGATAAGCTCGTAGGCGGTGCCGGCAACGATACCTATTATGTCGACGACCAAAACGATCAGATCGTCGAGGCGGCAGGAGAAGGGACCGACACGATTGTCGCCTTGATCAGCTACACCCTTGGATCGGGGGCAGAGATTGAGATCCTGCGAGCCGGCGGCATCAAAGAACCGATCAATCTGACCGGCTCCGCAAGTGCAAACACTCTGATCGGCAATGAAGGTGACAACATCCTCGACGGCGGCGCCGGCGCAGATGTGTTGCAGGGCAATGCGGGCAACGATACATACATTGTCGATAACGTGTCTGACACAATCATTGAGCGGTCCGGAGGCGGTTACGATACGGTCCGGACAAGTGTCAGCTTCTCCATTGTCTCGACTGAAGTCGAGTATCTAGAGGCAACAGGGACCGCTGCTCTGACTTTGGTGGGAAATGCCCTCAACAACCAGATCGTAGGAAACGATAGCGGCAATACCCTCGACGGGGGAGCTGGCAGCGACTGGTTGGTCGGCGGGATTGGTAACGATACCTACTATGTCGACCACCTCCTCGACCAAGTGGCCGATGCGGGAGGAATCGACAAAGTCATCTCGTCAGTAAGTTATAATCTGGGGGCGTCTGTAGAAAATCTGATCGGGGCGGACGGCACCTCTAAGCTGGCACTCACGGGAAACACCCTCAACAATATGATCCGTGGAAATGCCGGAGACAATGCTCTCAAAGGTCTCGCCGGGAAGGACATCCTCTATGGGGGCTTAGGTAAGGATACGCTCTATGGCGGCAAGCATAAGGACGCATTCGCCTTCGACACAAAACTTGGCAAAAAGAACATCGATAAAATCGCTGATTTCAGCGTTAAGGACGACTCGATTTGGCTCGACAATGCTATCTTTAAAAAACTGGGCAAGAAGGGCACGGCAATAAAGCCCGCCAAGATGAATAAGAATTTCTTTGTCAACGGCGATAAAGCCCATGATAAGGACGACTATGTCATCTATGATAACAAGAAGGGCGTTTTGTACTACGATGCCGATGGCTCGGGTGGCGGGGCGGCAATCAAGTTCGCCACTATTAAGAAAGGCCTGAAAATGACGGCAGCAGATTTTTTTGTGATCTGAGGCTTCGTCTTCATGAAATCGTGAAAGGCCCTTCGGCGCAGAAGGGCCTTTCATTTTTGGTAATAGGCTTGATCGATTAGGTTCTTCGCTATTTGTGATATTGGTAACGCGAAAAGTTCCTATATGGCTGAACTGAATCGCGAAATGTCTTCTGCGCGAAACTGGTCAAATACCGCTGCAGCCAAACGGACAAAGGGGCGCCCGATTTCCGTTATTGAGATAGTGTGATTGTTCAGAGTGACGATACCGTCCGATACCAGTGGGCGCAGCAGCGCCAATTCGTCCGCATAGTTATCCTGACCGCTCAGCGTGCTGAGATCTACCCGGAAATTGCACATCAGCGACTCGATGATCGCGCCGCGGGCGCGGTCGTCCAGGGTCAGTCGATAGCCGCGAACTGTGGCTAGGCGTTTCTCCGCGATGCAGCGCAGATAGGTGCCGATATCTGTGGCGTTCTGGACATATCCGTCTGCCAGTTGCGAGATGGCCGAGGCGCCAAACGCGATCAAGGTCGAGCGGTCGTCGTCCGTATAGCCTTGAAAGTTGCGATGCAGCCGGCCTGATCCGCTCGCGAGAGCCAAGGGATCGTCCGGGCGGGCGAAATGGTCTAGACCGATGGCAGTATAGCCATTCCGCATAAAAGCCTCGGCGACCACACGAGCCTGCCGAAAACGTTCATCGAAATCAGGCAAAGCGGTTTCATCGATCAGGCGTTGGTTCGCCTTGCGCTGAGGCATATGGGCATAGCCGTAGCAGGCGATGCGGTTAGGCTTCAAGCTCGACACTTTGGCGCATGTCGCGCGTATAGAGGCCACGCTCTGATGCGGCAGGCCATACATCAGGTCGATGTTCAAGCGCTCGATACCGGCCGTACGCAGGGTTGCTGCCGCCTCGTTGACGATGTCGAAGGGCTGAATGCGGCCTATGGCGACCTGAACGTCGTCATCGAGATCCTGAACGCCGAGGCTCGCCCGGTTGATGCCGATGGCAGAAAGACCTCGAGCCAGCGCTCGATCCACAAAACGCGGGTCGAGTTCAATCGCGTGCTCGAAGTTCTCTTCGAAGGAAGCATGTCGTGAAAGAATGTCGAGGACGGATGCGAGACCTTCGGCGCCGAGGATGCTTGGCGTGCCGCCGCCCCAATGCAGACGGGCGATCTTGAGAGGTCCCGGGAGATGACCGGCGACAAGCGCGATCTCCGCTTCCAGCGCCTCCCGATATCGCTGCACCACATCGTCACGGTGCGCCACTTTCGTGTGACAGCCGCAATAAAGACAAAGCTGGCGGCAATAGGGAACGTGGAAATAGACCGATACACTATCCCGCAGATCGAGGCGATGCAGCCAGGCCTCATACTCCGTAGCCCCCACCGCCGCGACGAACTCGGCGGCGGTGGGATAGGAGGTATAGCGCGGCACCGGCAGGCCGCCGTAACGGCGCACAAGGTCATCGATCATAGTTGACGGTCCCGCTGTTTTTGCAGGCGGTCTTCGCGCATCTCGAACCACATGGCGTTCAGGATGGCAAAGCTACAAGCGAGGCCGATGCCAAGGATCCAGGAAAAGTACCACATGTGTCGTCCTCAGTAGGCGTTGGGATTGCGGCCGATGGTGTCGGCCGTCACGGTGCCACGCATGACCCGGTAGACCCAGGCGGTGTAGGCAAGAATGATCGGCAGGAAGATGCAGGTCGCGAGCAGCATCGTCCAAAGGGTAAGATGGCTCGACGATGCATCCCATACCGTCAGACTCGCCCGGGGATCGAGAGACGAGGGCAGCAGGAAGGGAAAGAGCGACAGGCCGGCCGTCGTGATGATTCCGATGATGGTGGTGCTGGTTCCGACGAGCGCCGTCTTCGGAGCTTTTGCCGTGAGGCCGAACCAGGCCAGGATACAGCCGGCAAAGCCTAGCGCCGGTGCGATCATCGTCCAGGGACGAGCCTTGTAACCGGCAAGCCATGCGCCCGTCGCGGTGGAGACGGATTTGGCCAGCGGATTCGATGGGCCTACCGTATCCTGCACGCTCGTCACCGTGTAGCCGTCAAGACCGAGGGCTACCCACAACCCGCCGATGCCGAACAGGACGGCGGTGACGAGAGTTGCGGCGCGGCCATAGGATCGTGCGCGTTCGGCCGTCGGGCCTTTCGTACGCACGGCGATGACGGCGGCGCCATGCGCCACGATCATCGACAGGCTCACCAGTCCACAGAGCAGAGCGAAAGGCGTCAGGAGACCGAAGAAATTGCCGTCGTAATGCGCCCGCAGGGTATCATCGAAACCGAAGGGCACACCGAGCAGAACGTTACCCACGGCGACGCCGAAGATCAGCGCGGGCACTGCGCCGCCGACGAACAGGGCCCAGTCCCAGGCGTCGCGCCAGCGCTGATCCTCGACCTTGCCGCGGAACTTGAAACCGACGGGTCTCAGGATCAGCGCGACGAGGACGACCAGCATCGCGAGATAGAAGCCGGAGAACGAAACAGCATAAAGCGGGGGCCAGGCGGCGAAGATGGCGCCGCCGCCGAGGATCAGCCACACTTGGTTTCCTTCCCAGACGGGGCCGACAACATTGATGAGAACGCGGCGCTCCTCATCGGTCCTGGCGGCGAAGGGCAGGAGGGCACCGATGCCGAGATCGAAGCCGTCCATGAGGGCGAAGCCGATCAGGAGGATGCCGAGCAGCAGCCACCAGATCACCCGGAGCGTTTCGTAGGAGAGGGGGATGAATTCCATGATGATGTTTCCTGAAGGACCGATCAGCGATCGGCCTGCGCCGCAGCCGTGACGGGGATGTAGGAGCCGGTAGGAGCATCGCTTTCGAGGATCGTTCTGTCGGATGGGCCTTTCCGGATAACTCTCACCATCAGGATCACCTCGATGATCGCCAGCACGGTATAGATGAGGAGGAACACGCCGAGGCTGATGGCGAGATCCATAAGGGTCAGCCCGGATGCCGCGTAGAAGGTCGGCAGAACGCCTTCGATGATCCAGGGCTGGCGTCCGTATTCCGCAACCAGCCACCCGGCTTCGATGGCGATCCATGGCAGCGGCAGGCTGAACAGGGCGATCTTCAACAGGAGACGGCTCTTGCCGAACCGATGCGTGCTCGCAAGCCAGAAAGCGACGGCGAAGAAGGCGATGAGATAGAAACCGATAGCCACCATCAGACGGAAACTCCAGAAGAGCGGTGGCACATGCGGGACCGTATCCCACGCGGCCCTCTCGATCTGCTCGTCCGTGGCCTGTGCGACATCGTCGCGATAACGCTTGAGCAGCAGGGAGTATCCGAGATCCGGCCATGTCTCGCTGAAGGTCTTGCGCGCGGCCTGATCGCTCGGGTTCGAGCGAATGGCCTGCAAGGCCGAGTAAGCCATCATGCCGTTCCTGATGCGCGCCTTGGCATGATCGACAAGCGGCAGAATGCCGGGCACTTCCTTGCTGAGCGAGCGTGTCGAAATCAACCCGAGCGCATAGGGAATGTGGACTTGGTAGGCGTTCTCGCGGGTCTCCTGATTCGGTATCGCGAAGATCGTGAAACCTGCAGGCGCGGGTTCCGTCTCCCACATGGCCTCGATGGCCGCGAGTTTCATCTTCTGGTGCTCGGTCGTCACATATCCGCTCTCGTCACCCAGGACGACGACGGACAGGGCGGAGGCGAGGCCGAAGCTTGCCGCGACCGCCATCGAGCGCTTGGCGAAGTCGAGATGGCGCCCGCGCAGCATGAAATAGGCGCTGACCGACATCACGAACATGGCGCCCGTCACATAGCCCGCGCTGACCGTATGCACGAATTTGGCCTGCGCGACGGGGTTGAAGATTACCGCCATGAAGTCGACGATCTCCATCCGCATCGTCTCTGGATTGAAGGTCGATCCGACCGGATTTTGCATCCAGCCATTGGCGATAAGGATCCACAGGGCGGAGAAATTGGCGCCGAGCGCCACGAGCCATGTTACCGCGAGGTGCCCGACCTTCGACAGACGATCCCAGCCGAAGAAGAACAGGCCGATGAAGGTTGCCTCCAGGAAGAAGGCCATCAGGCCCTCCATGGCGAGCGGCGCTCCGAATACGTCCCCGACATAATGGCTGTAATAGGCCCAGTTCGTTCCGAACTGGAATTCCATTACGATGCCTGTGGCGACGCCCATGGCGAAGTTGATGCCGAAACACGTGCCCCAGAACAGCGTCATACGGCGCCAGATCTCGCGGCCCGTCATCACATAGACGCTCTCCATGATCGCCATGAGGAAGGACAATCCCAGCGTCAGGGGCACGAAAAGGAAGTGGTACATGGCCGTTGCCGCAAATTGCAGCCGCGACAAGTCCACGACGGTGTAATCGATCATGATCGTTGCCTTGTTCGGAACCGGCTCGCGGCCGGGTTGTTCAAGCGGATACGCTCCGCCTCACGGGTCCGCTTTGATCCTAATCAATGCGGCATCCGTGTCCTGCCGGTCTAAGGAGGCATCGGTTTCGAAGGGTGGAGCGGCATGGACGACCGGCTTGCAAAGAGCCAGAGCGAATCCGAGCGAGCGAGGGTTCAGGCGCGCTGGATGATGGAATTGTGGCGTCAGGTGCGCATGTTGGCGGCTGTCGCCGTCTTGGCGCCGCTCCTTGGTGGCACCGTTCTCGTCGCCCAGGCTTACTATCTGTCGAAGATCCTGCACGCAGCCATCGTGGAAGGCATGCCGCGCGAGACCATGCTCCCCGCTGTGGTGCTGATCGCAGGCTTGATCGCTCTTCGCGCGGCCGTCGCCTTCGGGGGAGAGGTGGCAGGAGCACGCGCCGCCGAGGCGATCAAGTTCAGGCTGCGCGAGGCATTGTTCGCGCGCCTGCTTGCGGAGGATCCGTCCTGGTCGGCGTCGCGTGCCTCGGGGGCGCTTGCAAGCATGATGGTCGATCAGATCGAAGTAATCGAAGGATTTCTTGCGCGCTATATGCCGGCGATGGTCGCTGCCGCCGTCCTGCCGCTGGCTTTCGCCGTGGTTGCCATGCCCTTCGAGCCCGTGATCGGCCTTCTCTTTCTTGTGACGGCACCGCTCATTCCGGTCTTCATGGCTCTCGTCGGCTGGGGCGCGGAAGCGGCAAGCCGCAATCATGTTCAGGCTTTCGCGCGCCTCTCTGGCCTGTTCGGCGACCGCCTTCGCGGTATCGTGACGCTAAAACTATTCGGCTGCGCTGAAGCCGAGGCCGATAAGGTCGAAGCGGCGAGCGACGAGTTGCGGCGCAGGACACTTGGCGTTCTCAAGGTCGCGTTCCTCTCTTCGGCTGTGCTGGAGTTCTTCGCCGCGCTCGGCGTTGCCGGCGTCGCGCTCTATGTGGGCTTGACCTATCTCGGGTTGATCGATCTTCGCACGACCCCTCTGACATTACAGGCGGGCCTGTTCTGCCTGTTGATGGCGCCGGAGGTTTATTTCCCGCTTCGCCAATTGGCGATCCATTATCATGATCGAGCCGCCGCGAAGGCCGCGATTGCCGAACTCGATACCTTGTTCGGCAATCTGCCGGAGATCGGACCAGGACGATCCGGAAAGATGGCAGCCGCATCCGTCGAAGGCCCGGCCTTTGTCCCGGTCTCGGTGGTTGGGCTCACGCTGCATACGCCGGATAGCGCGCGCATCGTCCTCGATCATGCGGAATTCGGCGCGAAGCCGGGGGAGCACATCGCGATCCTCGGCGAGAGCGGCATCGGCAAGTCGAGCTTTCTCGAAGCCCTCGCACGACTGCGCGCCTATGACGGCGACATTCACCTGGGAGTGCGGCTCCTCCAGGAGATCAGCGAGGACGAGCTGCGCCGTCGCGTCGCTTTTCTCGGTCAGCGCCCGCGCCTGTTCCAAGGTTCCATTGCCCATAACATCAGGCTCGGGCGCATGAGCGCAACGGACGACGAGGTTCGCATCGCCGCCGATAGGGCCGGCGTCCTGGCCTTCGCGAGTAGGCTCGATGATGGCCTTGAGAGCATCATCGGCGAGGATGGCGCGGGCCTTTCCGGCGGCGAGGCGCATCGGGTGGCGTTGGCGCGGATCTTCCTGCGGGATCCGGAACTGTTTCTTCTCGATGAGCCGACTGCCCATCTCGATGCTGCCACCGAAGACACCGTACTGCAATCCATCCGTGAATTCGCACAAGGCCGCACGTTGATCGTTGCGACTCATTCTCTCCGCGTCGCATCCGCAATGGATTGCATCATGCGTATCGATGATGGCCGCATCGTTCCAACCGGACGGGTATCGGCCAAGCGTATACCTGAGAGGGATGCCGCATGAAAGCACTGCTCTCGTTCCACCCATTCTTCATGCGGCGTTCCGGCCCCTTCCTGGCGGCCTTGATCTTGTCCATCGTGACGCTCGCGGCGGGAATTGCGCTTCTCGGTGTCTCCGGCTGGTTCCTGACGGGGGCGGCGCTTACTACGGCAGGCATCACCTTCAATCTGTTCGGCCCTTCCGCCCTCGTGCGCGGCTTGTCGCTTTTGCGGATCGTTGCACGCTACGGAGAAAAGCTCGTCGGGCATGACGCCACCTTGCGGCTACTGGCCGACCTGCGGGGCTGGCAGTTCCGACAGTTGATCCCACGTGTTCCCTTCAAGACGAGGGAATGGCGGCGCGGCGATCTCGTTTCCCGGCTAACGGCCGATATCGATGCTCTCGACATGGTTTTCCTCACCGCCTTCGGACCTGTTCTCACCGCGCTCGCCGTGGGTTTCACGATGACAACGGTTCTGGCGTTCTCCTTGCCGGGGGGCGGCCTTATCTATGCTGTCGGCTTCTTCTCGGCAGCGCTCGTCACTCCAGTCGTCATGATCCTGGCCGCGTGTGCGCCGGGCCGAGCCTCGATGGCGGTTTCGTCCCAGATGCGCATGACCGTTCTCGACGGGATCGAGGGACATGCAGATCTGCGGGGGCTCGGCGCGTGCGGATGGGCACGGGGCGGCTTTCGTGCCGTGGCATATCAATTGTCCCGTATCAGAACACGGCAGGCTTCCATCAATGCGTTCGGCATCGCGGCCGTGCAATTGCTCGGCGGTCTGACCCTAGTCGGCCTTCTGTGGCGCGGGCTTGGGGCCCATGCCGAGGGTATTCTCGGCGGACCGCTTCTCGTGGGGTTGCTTCTGGCCGCTCTTGCGAGCTTCGAGGCAGCGGCCGCCATCGTGCGCAATGCGAGCCGCCTCGGCGCGGCCCAGGCTGCGGCCACACGGGTGAGGACGCTGTCGCAGATTGTGCCGTCTGTCCATGACCCTGCCATCCCGGTCCCTCTGCCCGATGGCAACGGCTTCTCCTTCGACAGAGTCCGTTTCGGTTACGACCCCGCACGACCTGTTCTAGACGACGTGACTCTAAAGGTTGCTGCCGGTGAGCGTATCGCCATTCTCGGCGCGAGCGGCAGCGGGAAATCAACGATCCTTCACCTGTTGCTGCGCCTCGCCGATCCGGACGAAGGCGTCGTGCGGGTGGCGGGCTGCAATACCGGCGATGTCGTGCAGGCCGATCTGCATCGCCGGGTGGCGCTGCTGACGCAGGACACGCCTGTCTTCCTCGGTACGATCCGCGACAACCTGCTCATCGGAAGATCCGACGCTACCGACGATGAATGCTGGCATGCGTTGAAATCCGCACGGCTCGACGCGTTCGTGCGTGGGCTACCGGACGGGCTCGATACCTGGCTCGGCGAGGCAGGCCGCACGCTCTCCGCGGGGCAGGCCCGGCGCGTGTGTCTCGCCCGCGTCCTCCTGTCATCGGCCGGCATCATTGCTCTGGATGAGCCGACCAGCGGGCTCGACCCTGAAACGGAGAGGGCCTTCCTGGCCGATCTGTCGTCAGCGAGTGACGGCCGGACAGTTATCCTTGTCACTCACGCGGAGCTTGCTCCCGGCATGGTCGACCGGATCTATCGCCTTGAGGATGGCGTTCTTAGTGAATCGTGATGCCTGCGACGGTGGACAGGCGCTCCTTGTCGACGATCTCGACCGCATGCGGATCGGGCAGGCGGATCAACCCTTGCGTCTTCAGCTTGGTAAAAGTCCGGCTGACGGTCTCGATGGTCAGGCCGAGATAATCGGCTATGTCCGTCCGTGTCATCGGCAGATGGACAGGGCTTTCTGGTTGCCCACGGGCGACGGCCCGGCTCGACATGATGAGAAGGAACGAGGCGACCTTCTCGGACGGAGCAAGCCGCCCGAGGATCATCTGCGTCTCCCTTGCCTGACGCAAAGCCGCTCGGGTCATGAGGTGCAGGCGATCCTTGAGGCGGGGGAACCGTTCGACGAGCCGATCCATGTCGCGAACCGAGAACGAGCACAGGCCGGAAGGAATGACGGCCTCTGCCGTCTGCGCGTAGGTGTCATCATCCGCAAGGCCGAGATAATCCCCCGGCATCAGGAAGCCCGTGATCTGGCGGCGTCCATCCGGCAATGCAAGGGAAAGGCGCAGCATGCCCGATGTGAGCGTATAGACCCTGCGGCGCGGTTCGCCTTCCTCGACCAGGGTGTTGTTGGCATCGAGGCCGATGAATGTCATCGCGCGTTCGAGTTCCCCCACCTCGTCGTCCTGAAGCGCGGAGCAGACTGCCATGCGCCGCGTATCACAATTGGTGCAGGCATTGCAGGGCGGGCGATAATGTGAGGTCATGGTTGCCAGCGGGAGATACTTTTTGGTCTGTCAGGCATATTTTCCGATAAAATCCGGCTTTTGTCTCGCCGCAAATCACCGCAGGCCGGCGAGCACGGAGTTGGAGAAATCGATGATGGCTATGGTGCATCCCTTAGGCACCGCGGACATATGGATAATAGAATCCATCAAGCCGGACCAGGGTGAAAGCCCTGGCGGAAACGCTTTTTGTGATACAATACTTCTTTCCCTGAGCCTCCTTTTCCTTATGCCTTCGTTCCGCCTGGACAAGGCGACGCAGGCCTCCTAAGTGAATCGCCATGTTCGAAGCGAAATCCCTCCCCCAGACCGCCAGCAAGCAAGAACTCTACGCTTCCCTCGCCCAGCAGCTTTCCGGGCTGCTGGAGGGCGAGCCCGATGCCATTGCCAATGCCGCCAACATGTCGGCCCTGATCTATGACCTGCTACCCGATCTGAACTGGGCCGGGTTCTATTTCATGCGCGGCCCCGGTCTGGTGCTCGGGCCGTTCCAGGGGAAGCCAGCCTGCGTGCGCATCCCCGTGGGGCGGGGCGTATGCGGCACGGCCGTGGAACGCAAGGCCTCCATCGTCGTGCCTGATGTCCATGCCTTCCCGGGCCACATCGCCTGCGACAGCGCCTCCCGCTCCGAGCTTGTGGTGCCTCTCGCCAAGGATGGGGTGGTGCTCGGCGTCCTTGACCTCGACAGCCCCCATCCGAACCGGTTCGACGAGGCCGACAGGCAGGGATGCGAGGAGCTCGTCCGGATCTATCTGAAAGCTTCGGACCTGTCGGAGTTCCAGGCCTGACGCTGCGCTTGAGTCTTGCGCATCCGGGAGACGGGTCGATCCCTTTTACGAAACGGGTTTCGGCGTGTTACTGATGCGGTAGATCGTCGTTCTGAGGGCAGGCAGCGGAAGCTTCTCATGGATGCAGTGTGATGCGGCAAGCGGAGCGAAAGGCCTTTCTCTGGTCTCTGCAGGCTGTCGTCGCGCTTGTCTTCACGCTGATCGTGCTCTCGATTTCCGGTGCCCTGATCGGCTTCAACCACCAGCAATTGACGGCGCTTACATTCCGTGACGCGGAGGAGGACTTCCAGCGGATCACGGGTAGCATCCGGGACGAGATTTCCGGCAGCCTTAAGGTCGCCAGTTCCGTTCTCGATACAGTCTCGCTCACTGTCGATCCGACGCTCCCTCCCGGACAGCTTGCAATCGTCCTGACCCCCGTCCTCAAGGATCTCGACAGGCTTTTGCCGGCCGCCATGGGCATTTTCATCGGCAGGGGCGACGGCAGCCATATCGTTGTCCAGTCTCTGGACGGAGGGCGGCCCCCGGAGATCGGGACCGGCCTCGAGAACGCGGCGCTCGCCTACATGATCGTGGAACCGTCGCCCGCGGGGCAGATGGCGGAATGGGTTGTCGTCGATAATCAGGGCCGGGAGCTGCGGCGCATCCCGCCCCAGCGGACGGATTTCGATCCGCGCAAACGGCCCTGGTATGAACCAAGCCTGGAGAGCAAGGGCACCATTCTCACGCCGCCCTACCGCTTCGCGAATGTGCCCGAGGCGGGCATCACGCTCGCGCGGCAATCGCGGCAGACACAGGATGCGGTCTTCGGCGTCGACATGACGCTGGCCAGCCTCGACCAGTACCTCGACAAGCTGCGCTTCCCGCCGGAGCTCGAACTTCTCGTCTTTGACAGCTCGGGTGCGCTGATCGCCCATCCGCGCGGTGGCTCGTACCGGCAGATCCGTCAGGCCGACCTGAGCAGTCGGCTCCTGACCGTGGACGATCTCAGATCGCCGCTGCTCAGCGGTATGTTCCACGCCTTTCAGGACACCAGCGGCCATCAAAGGCGGAGCGTGTCGTTCGTGGTCGATGGGGAAAACTATTTCGGCCGCACGGAACAGGTGGGGGAGGGGTTCGACAATCTCTTCATCAGCCTTGCCATCCCCTACCACACGATGTTGGCTCCCGCCGAGCAGATCCGCTCCAGCCTGCTCCTCATCAGCGCGGCGTCCGTGCTTCTCGCACTCCTCATCGTGTTGTTCGCCTCCCGTCGCTTGGCCCTGCCGCTGAGAACGGCGACGGACGATATCCGGCGGATCATGAAATTCGAGTTCGGGCATGTGCGCCGCGCTCAATCGCGCGTCATCGAGGTGCAGGAGCTGTCACGGGCCATCGACACCCTGGAACTCGCCTTGAGCAACTTCATGCGCTATGTGCCGACCGCTCTCGTGCGCGGTATCATCGGGCGCAGGTTTTCCTCGGATCTGGGTGGCACTCGCCAGCCGATCACGGTTCTGTTCTCGGATGTTGCCGGGTTCACGACCATGGCAGAGGCGCTCGATCCGGAAGCGGTCATGGCCAAGACCTCCCGCTATTTCAGCGAGGTTGGAAGCGAGCTGGTGCGCTCGGGCGCGACTATCGACAAATATATCGGCGACAGCATCATGGCGTTCTGGAACGCGCCGGAGGCAAGAGAGGACCACGTGGCGCTCGCCTGTCTCGGCGCATTGCGCGCCGCGCGTCGTCTCGACCGCCTCAATGGAGAGTTCATCGCGGAGGGCGGTGCGCCGATGCGCACCCGCTTCGGGCTTCATACGGGCGAAGCCGTGGTCGGCAATGTCGGTTCCGTCGACCGCATGAACTATACGGTTCTCGGCCACACGGTGAACATGGCATCGCGGTTCGAGAAGCTGAACAAGCGCTATGGTACGACAATTCTCGTCAGCGAGGATGTCCGTGCCGCGGCGGGTAGCGATTACCTCTTCCGCTTCGTCGATCGGACGGTGCCCGAAGGGGCGCATGCCGCGATCGCGGTCTATGAACTTCTCGGTGCGCATTTGCCCAACGAGCCGGAACTGGCACCATTTTCCGAACGGCTCGACACTCTCCCGACGTGGGACGAGGCGCTTTCGCTCTGCGAGGCGGGCGATTGGGAGAAGGCTGCCGCGCTGATCGAGAGACTGGTTTCCATCGCGCCCGACGACATGCTTTTCCAGGTTTACCTTCAGCGGTGCCGTGCTAACCTCCGCGAGCCTCAAGCCAGATGATCATGACGATCCCCGGTCCGGTTCCACCCCCGTCCAACTCCCTCGAAGCGATGTCTCAATCCTATATCGACTGCTATTACAGCCGGACGCTCGCCACATCCGAGACCTATCCAAGCGCTGGCGGCCGCATCGCGGCGGATGTGTGCATCGTCGGCGGCGGTTTGGCCGGGCTGACTGCGGCACTTCATCTGACGCGCGCGGGGCGCTCAGTGGTTCTGCTCGAAGCGCAGCGCATCGCATGGGGCGCTTCAGGGCGGAACGGTGGTTTCGTATCCGCCGGCTATGCGACGGGTTTGTCCAATATCGAGCGGCGCGTCGGGCCGGACCAGGCAAGGGAACTGTATCGGCTCTCCATGGAGGGCGTGGAAATCGTTCGCGGCCACATTGCCGATCTCAAGATCGCGGAGGCGCAGCCGGTGTCCGGGATCGTGAAAGCGGTTCGCTACGATACCCGTGGCGCCATGCGTTCCTCGCGCGACAAGCAGGAGCGTGAGTTCGGCATGAGACTGCGCTACCTGCCGCGCGAAGAGGTGACGGCGATGTTCGCCTCGCCCAAATATCGCGAAGGCGTGCTGGACGAAGGCGCGTTCCATTTCCATCCGTTGAATTATGGCCGTGCCCTCGCCCGTGAGGCCGTGCGCCTCGGCGCGGCGATCTTCGAGAACTCCGCTGTCGTGTCGGTCGATCTCGAGGGAGCGCGCAAGCGCGTGAAGACAAGGGATGCCGAAATCGATGCGGAGCAGGTTCTGTTCACGACGGGCGGTTATACCGGCGCCGTTCTGCCGGCATTGAAAAAGGCCTTCCTGCCGATTGCGACCTATGTGCTTCTCACCGAGCACGCTCCTGATCTTGTCCGAAGCGCCATTCGGACTACGGCCGCCGTTCTCGACGATCGCCGGGCCGGAGATTATTACCGCCTTGTCGATGGCGGAAGCCGCATCCTCTGGGGTGGGCGCATCACGACACGCACGACGGATCCGCGCGACATCGCCGCTTTGTTGCGACGGGAGATGGTCACGACCTATCCGCAGCTCTCCGCCTTGAAGGTCGAAGTCGCATGGTCGGGCCTGATGTCCTATGCGCGGCATCTGATGCCGCAGATCGGACAGTTACGGCCGGGCGTGTGGTTCTGCACCGCCTTCGGCGGACATGGCATGAACACGACCGCCATCGGCGGCACCGTAGTGGCGGAGGGAATGAGCGGCGAAAGCGACCGCTACAAGCTCTTCGCACCGTTCGGGCTGACCTGGAGCGGTGGCGTATTCGGCAAGGCCGCGGCCCAGCTCACCTATTGGAGCTATCAGGCGGCCGACGCGGCGCGGGAATATCGCTCGCACTGAGATGTGAGCGGCTAGGAAGCTGTGCGGAGACGAAAGGGGCAGGGCGATTCGCGCCGATCAGTGCCCCGCTGCTCAAAAAATAGCCTCTTATGGCGGTTCATCGACCATTCTTCGATATTCGGAGCGGTTTCACGAGATCGTCCACGAAGGGCTGCGGTCCCGGCACATCGACGCCCCATTTCGAAGGTCCCCTCGCGGCCTGATTCTTCTGGAAAGGAAGGGCCAACGATGAATCGTCGGAAGTCGCCTCGTATCGCGGAAAGACATCTCGTCGACGGCGCAACGCTGAACGAGCTAAAGGAGGCTGTGCGGAACCTGCGGGCTCTCACGCCCAACAGTGCGCTTGCCGATCTCGTGGAAGCCAGAATCACTGCCATAGAGGAACTCTGGCATCGGAGGGCATCCGAATCGGATTCGGAATAAGCCAAAAAGACGCGCAGGTCTGGGTGGTCAGCCGAAAATTTTATTTTTCAAAGGAAAAGATGGTGCTGCCAGAGAGGATTGAACTCTCGACCTCTCCCTTACCAAGGGAGTGCTCTACCACTGAGCTACGGCAGCATTCTTGGGCGCGCCGGTTACTGCCACAGGGCAGCGCCCGGCGCAAGTTTGAATATCAATTTTATTCTGCGGCCGCCGCTTTCGGCGCCAAAGTCAGGTTCAGCGCCGTCCAGACCTCGACCAGGGCCGCAGCCAGGGCGTCGATATGGGCATCCGTATGGAAGGGGCCGGGCGTAATGCGTAGACGCTCGGTGCCGCGGGGCACGGTGGGGTAGTTGATCGGCTGGATATAGATGCCGTGCCTGTCCAGAAGCCGGTCCGAGGCCGCCTTGCAGGCCTCCGCGTCGCCCACCATCACCGGGACGATATGGGTGGCCGTGTCGAGGAGGGGCAGGCCTGCGCCGGCGAGCACGGATTTGGTCCGGGCCACCTGACGATGCTGCTTTTGCCGCTCCGTTGAGGAGGCCTTCAGATGGCGGACCGAGGCGGTGGCGGCTGCGGCCACGGCCGGGGGGAGGGCGGTGGTGAAGATGAAGCCCGGCGCGAAGCTGCGAACCGCGTCGATCACCGCGCGGGAGGCCGCGATATAGCCGCCCATCACCCCGAAAGCCTTGCCCAGCGTCCCCTCGATCACGTCGATGCGGTGCATGGCGCCCTCGCGCTCGGCGATGCCGCCGCCGCGGGGGCCGTACATGCCGACCGCGTGGACCTCGTCGAGATAGGTCATGGCGCCGTAACGCTCGGCAAGGTCGCAGATCGAATGGATGGGGGAGACGTCCCCGTCCATGGAATAGACGCTCTCGAAGACGATGAGCTTGGGCCGCTCGCCCGCGTTCTTGAGCAGTTCTTCCAGGTGGTCGAGATCGTTGTGCCGGAAGATCGCCTTCTCGCAGCCGGACTGGCGCACGCCCTCGATCATTGAATTGTGGTTGAGGGCGTCGGAGAGGATGAGGCAGTCGGGAATCAGCTTGGCAAGTGTCGCGATGCCGGTCTGATTCGAAACGTAGCCGGAGGTGAAGACGAGGGCCGATTCCTTGCCGTGGAGATCGGCGAGTTCCGCCTCCAGCCCCACGATGGCGTGGCTGTTGCCGGAGATGTTGCGCGTCCCGCCGGCGCCGGTGCCGAGCCGCCAGGCGGTTTCCACCATGGCGCGGGTCACGTCCCGGTTCTGGCCCATGCCGAGATAATCGTTGGAGCACCAGACCGTGATGGGCTTCGGCCCGGCCGGGCCGTGCCAGATCGCGTCGGGATAGCGGCCCGCGAGGCGCTCGATATCGGCGAAGACACGGTAGCGCCGTTCGGCCTGAAGACGCTCGAGCGCCGATTTAAAGAACTCTTGATAATCCATCATCTCACCGGAGGCGGCCACGCGATGCCCCGATCCTGGGGATGCATGAACCAGACGACATTGATCCCAGTCAATGCCGAAATCATTAGATATTCTGGTTGAGGGCCGCTTGCGAAGCCTTTATCTGATTATGGCGACGATGGGTCGCGTGAACCATGTCCAACGTGAAATCGCAAGAGAAAGCCGACCGTCTGAAAGCGGCTTTGAAAGAAAATTTGAAACGGCGCAAGGCTCAAGCGCGGGGTCGGAAGGTTGCAAGCGCCTCCGGAACCGACAATCCTGCGCCGGACGTTTCCAGCGAGCGCGACAAGCCGTCCGACTAGCCCGGATGGGCCATAGACTGCATAGCGCTCGAAAATTTTAACAAGGGGATCCTCATGGACCGCATTCGAATCCGGGGCGGCGCGCCTCTTACAGGCTCGATTCCGATCTCAGGCGCCAAGAACGCGGCCCTGCCTCTCATGATTGCCAGTCTCCTCACGGAAGAGACCCTCGAGCTCGGCAATGTGCCGCGGCTGGCCGATATTTCTTCTCTTCTGCGGATCATGAGCAATTTCGGCGTCGATCACATGATCGCGGGCCGCCGCCCGGGCCAGACCACCGAGACCGGCCAGACGATTCGCCTGACCGCCCGTTCCGTCATCGATACCTGCGCTCCCTATGAGCTGGTCTCGACCATGCGGGCGAGCTTCTGGGTCATCGCGCCCCTGCTGGCGCGCTTCGGCCATGCCAAGGTATCCATGCCCGGCGGCTGCGCCATCGGCACGCGCCCGGTCGACCTGCTCATCATGGCCCTGGCCAAACTCGGCGCGGCTATCGAGATCGACGGCGGCTACGTTGTTGCGACGGCGGCGAAGGGACTGAAGGGAGCCGAGATCGATTTTCCCAAGGTGACGGTCGGCGGCACCCATGTGGCCCTGATGGCCGCGACGCTGGCCGATGGCACGACGGTGATCCGCAACGCCGCCCGGGAACCCGAGGTGGTCGATCTGGCCGAATGCCTCATCAAGATGGGGGCCAAGATCCAGGGCGCAGGCACCTCGGAGATCGTGGTGGAAGGCGTCTCCCGCCTCGGCGGCGCGACCCATGACGTGCTGCCCGACCGCATCGAGACGGGCACCTATGCCATGGCGGTCGCCATGACCGGCGGGGATATCGTGCTCGAAAACACCCGCCCCGAGCTTCTGCAATTCGCCCTCGACGTGCTTCAGCAATCCGGTGCTGAGGTCGTTCCCACCATCGGCGGCATCCGCGTGCGCCGGAACGGCAACGGCATCCAGCCCGTCGACGTGACCACCGATCCGTTCCCCGGCTTTCCCACCGACTTGCAGGCCCAATTCATGGCGCTCATGACCCGGGCGAACGGTACGTCGCGCATCCGCGAAACCATCTTCGAGAATCGCTTCATGCACGTCCAGGAGCTGGCGCGCCTCGGCGCGAAGATCCGCCTCGACGGCGACAGCGCCTATGTGGAGGGCGTTCCCGGCCTCAAGGGCGCGCCGGTCATGGCGACCGACCTGCGCGCCTCCGTGTCCCTGGTGATCGGAGGCCTCGTGGCCGAGGGGGAGACCACGATCAACCGGGTCTACCATCTTGACCGGGGCTTCGAGGCGCTCGAAACCAAGCTCGCCCGCTGCGGCGCAGATATCGAGCGGCTTAGGGGCTGAGGAGGCGCCAAGCCCTAAGAGGATGGCCTGAAATCTTTGCGGCCTCGGCGCGTGGGTAGGACATGTCTTTCACATGTCCACTCCGTGCGGAGGTTGCGCTTGCGGCATGGGCTCTCTACCTAGCCTTCAAAGCTCCACAACCGGTTGTCAGCCCATGGACCTCCTGAAACTCGTCGCTCTCGATCAGGACGATCTCACCGTCATCTCGATGCATCTCCAGGATGCCGTCGTCCGCGTCGGCGATATCGCCTATCTGCCGAAGGAGCGACGCTTCGCCATCGTCGCCCGCCGTTTCGATTGGGAAGCGGGGTCCGACGTGCAGCCGCAGCGCCGCCTGACGGGGATGCATTTCGAGCACGTCAAGGCCGTCCGCGTTCGCGGCATCGACCGGAACGATAAGGATGCGGTCCTCGACCTCCTCGCCATTTCTTTCGAGGAAGGCGATGCTCCCTCCGGCACGGCGACCTTGATCTTTGCCGAAGGCGGAGCCATTCAGGTCGATGTGGATTGCATCGAGATGCAGATGAAAGATTTAGGACCCGTCTGGGCCGCAGAGAGCCGCCCTTCGCACAATGAGCCCTCGGCGGAGCGCATCTGATGGCGCAAAGGCTCGATGCGCGGGATGCCGCTTTCCCGCAGGCTTTCGCCGAACTTTTGTCCGCGAAGCGTGAGATTTCCGAGGATGTGGATCAGGCCGTCCGCGCGATCATCGACGATGTGATCGCGCGCAGCGACGAAGCGCTGATCGATTACACGCGACGGTTCGACCATTTCGATCTTACCTCCGAGACCTTGCGGATTTCGGATGCGGAGATCGACGCCGCCGAGGCGCAATGCTCCAGGGAGACGCTCGACGCCCTCGCTTTGGCGAAGGAGCGGATCGAGGTCTATCACCGGACCCAGCGCCCGCACGATTCCATGACCACGGACGCCGTCGGCGTCACCCTGGGCTGGCGCTGGACCGCGCTCGAATCCGTCGGCCTCTATGTGCCTGGCGGACGGGCAAGCTATCCCTCTTCCGTGCTGATGAACGCGGTTCCGGCCAAGGTCGCGGGCGTGCCCCGCGTGGCCATGGTGGTGCCGACCCCGCGCGGAGAGACGAATCCGCTCGTTCTTGCCGCTGCCCGCCTCGCGGGCGTGGATGAAATCTTTCGCATCGGCGGTGCGCAGGCGGTGGCCGCGCTCGCTTATGGCACGGCCTCCGTGAAGCCGGTCGCCAAGATCGTCGGGCCGGGCAATGCCTATGTGGCGGCCGCCAAGCGCCGGGTCTTCGGGCAGGTCGGTATCGACATGATCGCCGGTCCCTCCGAAGTGCTCATCCTGGCGGATGGCCATGCCAATCCGGACTGGGTCGCCGCCGATCTGCTGGCGCAGGCCGAGCACGATCCGGTGGCGCAGTCGATCCTGATGACGGACGATGCGGCGCTGGCTGATGCGGTGGAAAAGGCCGTCGAGCGCCAGCTCCGGACCCTGCCGAAGGCGGAAATCGCAGGCGCCAGCTGGCGCGATTATGGCGCCATCATCCTCGTCCAGAGCCTTCACGATGCCGTTCCGCTCGTCGACCGTCTGGCGCCGGAGCATCTTGAGATCGAGACGGAGGACCCGGAGGCGCTTGCCGCCAAGGTCCGCAATGCGGGATCGATCTTCCTCGGCAGCCACACGCCGGAGGCGATCGGCGATTACGTGGGCGGGCCGAACCATGTGCTGCCGACGGCTCGCTCAGCCCGGTTCTCCTCAGGACTCGGGGTGCTTGACTTCATGAAGCGAACCTCGATCCTGAAATGCGACCCGGGCGCCCTGCGCGTGCTCGGGCCCGCCGCCATCGCTCTCGGACGGTCGGAGGGGCTGGAGGGACATGCGCGATCGGTGGCGATCCGCCTGAACCTGTAACGGATCGGAGGAGGAATGACGAGCGAAGCGAACGAGCGATGCCGACTGGTCGCCGTCACGCTCGACGAATCCTCCATCGGCCGAGGCAATCCCGATCAGGAGCATGAGCGGGCCATCGCCATCTACGATATCGTCGAGGCGAACTACTTCACGCTGCCGAATTACGAGGGCGGGCCTTACCTGCTGCATATCGGCCTCGTCGAAAAGAAGTTGTGCTTCGAGGTGCGCGCGCAGGACGGCGCGCCTCTCGTCACGCATCATCTCTCGCTCACGCCGTTCCGGCGGACGATCCGCGATTACGAGTTGATCTGCGACAGTTATTACAAGGCTATCCGTGACGCCTCGGCGGCGCAGATCGAGGCGATCGACATGGGACGGCGCGGCCTGCACAACGAGGCCGCGGAACTTCTGATGAAACGTCTCGAGGGTAAGCTCATCCTGGATTTCGACACCGCGCGGCGCATCTTCACGCTGATCTTCGCGCTGCACTGGAAAGGCTGACGGTGGAGGAGACGCAGCCCAGGCGGCTTCATTCTGTCTTGTTCGTCTGCGCCATGAACGCAGTGCGCTCGCCCATGGCCGAGGCGATCGCGCGGCACTATTTCGGCCGCTCGATCTATGTGCAATCCGCAGGTGTCCGCAAGGGCGAGCCGAGCAGCTTCATGGCCGCGGCGCTCGACGAGATCGGCATCGACGGCACCAGGCACAAGCCGCGCACTCTCGGAGAGCTGGAGGAATGGGAGGGGCTCAATTTCGACCTTATCATCTCCCTCTCGCCGGAGGCCCACCACGCGGCGCTCGAACTGACGCGCACCATCGCGGCCGACGTGGAATACTGGCCGACACCCGATCCGACCATCGTTCAAGGCACGCGCGAGCAGATGCTCGACGCCTATCGCAATGTGCGCGACGGATTGGCCTATCGCATCCGCATGCGGCTCAAGCAGGGATCAGAAGCCAATCGCCCTGATCAGGCTGAGAGTCCCTAGGCCGACGGCGAGCCCGGCCAGCTCCGCCCGGATCAGCGCCATCGTCACGATGCCGGTTGCTATGCTCACGATGGCGGGGATTCCGTTATCGATCGTCATGGGCAGGATCGTCGCCAGAATGATCGAGCCGGGCAGGGCGCGCAGACCCCGCTCCATCCGCGGCGTGATCGCGACGCGGCTCATCACCACCGCGCCCACGATGCGGCACAGAAAGGTTGCCACCGCCATGGCGGCGATGGCAAGCGCGGAGCCCCAGGGGCCCGCGGCGACGGCGGCAAGATCTGTCATTCGAGCAGCATCCCCGCGATGACGCCTGCCAGGGCTCCGGCGATGATGAAGAAATAACCGGGCACCAAAGCATGAACGATCAGCGAGACCAGCCCGGCGACGAGCCAGGGCAGCGCGGGTCTGGCGCCTTTCCACAGGGGCACCAGCATGACGCTGAAGAAGATCGGCATTACCAGATCGAGGCCGAAGCGCCGCGGCTCCGGGACCAGAGCGCCGGCGAAATAGCCGATGAGGGTCGAAACGAGCCAGAGCAGCCAGAGAGTCGTCCCCAGGCCGAGCAGCATTCCGGTATTGCGCCCGCCCTCGTTGTAATAGCGGGTGCCGATGAGCCAGCCGGCTTCGGTGACGAGGAAGAGATTGAGGGCGCTGCGGGCCTTGGGCTCATTCTTCAGCCATGGCTGGAGCGTCGCGCCGAGCAGGATCATGCGCGCGTTCACCACGGCGGTCACCGTCATGATGGTGAGGATCGTCGTGGGCGACCAGACCCTTTGCCAGACCTCGAGCCCGACCATCTGTGACGCGCCCGCATAGACGAAGGCGCTCAGGCCCAAAGCCTCGCCGAGGGACAGGCCCTTCTGCGCCGCAGCCGTGCCGAAGGCCATGGAGAAGACGATAAAGCCCGGAAAGGCTGGCAGGGCGGCGCGAGCGCCCTGGGCAAGACCGGAGAGGGTGAAATGGGGGCGAGGAGCGGACATGAGCATTGCGTATCTGGCAGTGCTCTGTGCCCCTCGTCCTTCCTTACGTCAACCGCATCCTTCGTGGCAGACGGGCTTTCAGGTCTTTGCCCCCTGGCCCGCATTGCGAGCGAGAATCCAGCCGACCACGATCACGAAGAGGGCGCCGATGGCGGCGGCGCCGTAGAGCACGGTCCCGATCGGCTTGAGATCGAGCGGCGGATGTCCCGGATCCGGAACGACGAGCTGCGGGTTTGTGGCAATCCAGCCGAGCACGACCGGATCGGTGACGATCATTTCGGCGGCGATATAGCCGAGCAGCGCCGCGCCCGCCCATACGAAGATGGGGAACCGGGTAATCAGGGTCGTGATCAGCGATGCGCCGACCATGATCAGCGGAATCGACAGGAGAAGACCGAAGATAAACAGTTCCGGGTGGCCCCGCGAGGCGGCGGCGATGGCGACCACGTTGTCGAGGCTCATGACGGCGTCGGCGATGGCAATCGTCCGCACGGCTTTCCAGAGAGAGTCGCTGGCGGCAACCTCATGCCCCCCGTCTTCTTCGCCCTGAATCAGCTTGAGCGCGATCCAGAACAGGAGAAGGCCGCCGATGATGCGCAGATACGGGACACCGAGAAGATAGGAGATGACCAGCGCGAAAATGATTCGAAGGCCTACGGCGACGCTTGCGCCGAGCATGATGCCCAGCTTGCGCTGATGCTTCGGCAGCGAGCGGCAGGCCATGGCGATGACCACCGCATTGTCGCCCGAGAGCAGGATGTCGATCCATATGACCTGAAGCAGGGACAGGAGAAACGTGCTGGAAAGAATATAGTCCATGCGTCAGGCCTTGGAGATCTTTGGGATGAGAGAGTCGAGGATGCGACTGCTTAGGTATATATGAAGCATCCGGTTTCAAAGATCTAATTTAACTAAATTTGCGGCAACATCGTCATGTGACGTCCGACTTGGCCAAAGGTCTTATTTCTATAGGCTTCGGTTTCCCGAAAGGGGCCTTGAAAACTTCGCGGGATTGCTTGATCCCATAAGGCGCTTTAGGCACAACTCGATATGAATAAAAAAGGGGAGCGCGCCAAGGCGCTTCATCGGGAGGCCCAATGTCCATTTCTCATGAACGCCGGCGGGGCAGTCGCGGGCTCATCCGTTCCTCGCAGAATTTTGTCGGCGGGCTGTCCCTGGTGGCGCTTGCGGCTTTGGCGCTCTGGCTGACGCAGGCCCTGCCGCAGGGCTCGCTGCGCGCCATGGGCCCGGCGATGCTGCCGGACTGGCTTGCCATTGGCGTCGGCCTGTGCGGCCTCGCCCTGATCGCAGCCGCCGTCCTGAAGGACGGCGAGGCGCTCGAGCGGTCGAGCCTGCGTGGGCCGGTCGTTGTGGTGCTGGCCATCCTGGCTTTTGCCGTTACCATCCGGCCGTTCAGCATCGGCGCCCTGTCGCTCCCGGGCCTCGGTCTCGTGGTGGCGGGGCCATTGGGGATTCTCATCAGCGGCTATGCCACGCCGGAGGTCCGCTTCCGGCCGCTCCTCGTCCTGGCGCTCAGCCTGACGCCGTTCTGCATGGTGCTGTTCGGCGATCTGCTGAACCTGCCGATCCCGCTCTTCCACCAGAGCCTGGCCAGCCTGTTTCCCGACGGCTGGTCGCAGAAGCAAATCCTGCGGCTCACCGCCGCCCTCATGGCCATGGCGGCCCTGGCGGTCGCTCTCACCGGGCGGGGCCGCA
Source organism: Microvirga sp. 2TAF3 (assembly GCF_052114965.1). Classification (NCBI taxonomy): domain Bacteria; kingdom Pseudomonadati; phylum Pseudomonadota; class Alphaproteobacteria; order Hyphomicrobiales; family Methylobacteriaceae; genus Microvirga; species Microvirga sp. 2TAF3. The sequence goes on from NZ_JBFRFT010000012.1 coordinate 27,212, forward strand.
GGACCAGCCGCATCGACGTGGCCATCGGAACGGAGCAGGGCTGATGAGCGATCTCTTTGCCAATCTCAGCCTCGGTTTCGGGGTCGCGCTGTCCCTGCAGAACCTCGGCCTGGCCTTTCTCGGCTGTCTCGTCGGCACCCTTATCGGCGTGCTGCCCGGGGTTGGGCCGATCGCCACCATCGCCATGCTGCTGCCGATCACCTTCGGGCTAGATCCGGTCGGCGCGCTGATCATGCTGGCGGGCATCTATTACGGCGCCCAGTACGGCGGCTCGACCACGGCGATCCTGGTCAACATTCCGGGCGAGGCGACCTCCGTCGTCACCACCCTCGACGGCCACCAGATGGCGCGCCAGGGCCGCGCAGGCGTTGCGCTCGGCATTTCCGCCATCGGCTCGTTCTTCGCCGGCACGGTGGCGACCCTGGTGATCGCGGCGCTGGGTGCACCGCTGACCAAGCTGGCGCTGATTTTCGGCCCGGCGGAGTATTTCTCGCTCATGGTCATGGGCTTGGTCTTCGCGGTCGTTTTGGCGCGGGGCTCGATCCTCAAGGCGGTCGCCATGATCCTGGTGGGCGTGCTGCTGTCGACCGTCGGCACCGATCTCGAGACCGGCGAGGAGCGCATGACCTTCGGTCTGGCGTTCCTCTCCGACGGTATCGACTTCGCCGTGCTGGCGATGGGGATCTTCGGCGTGGCCGAGATCCTGCGCAATCTCGACCAGACCGAGACCCGCGACGTGGTGCGCCAGGCCATTGGCCGGCTGCTGCCGAACCGGGATGATCTCCGGCAATCCACGCCTTCGATCCTGCGCGGCACCGTCATCGGCGCGATCCTCGGCATTCTGCCGGGTAACGGCGCGGTGCTGGGGCCGTTTGCTTCCTACACGCTGGAGAAGAAGATCGCCAAAGATCCGAGCCGTTTCGGCCGCGGCGCCATCGAGGGTGTGGCGGGGCCGGAATCGGCCAACAATGCCGGCGCGCAGACCTCGTTCATCCCGCTTCTGACGCTGGGCATTCCGCCGAATGCGGTGATGGCGCTGATGGTCGGGGCGATGACCATCCACGGCATCGTGCCCGGACCGCAGGTGATGACCAAAAACCCGAACCTGTTCTGGGGCATGATCGCCTCGATGTGGATCGGCAACCTGATGCTGCTGATCATCAACCTGCCGATGATCGGCATGTGGGTGCGGCTGCTCAAGGTGCCGTACCACCTGATGTTCCCTGCGATCCTGATGTTCTGTTGCATCGGCATCTATTCGATCAACTCGCTGCCGAGCGACGTGATGTTCATCGGCCTGTTCGGGCTTGTCGGCTACCTGTTGATCAAGTGCGGCTTCGAACCGGCGCCGATGCTGCTCGGCTTCGTCCTCGGCAAGCTGTTGGAGGAGAATCTCCGGCGTGCGCTCATCCTCTCACGAGGCTCGATGGAAACATTCATCGATCGGCCGATCAGCGCGGGCCTGCTCGTGGTGGCGCTGGTTCTGCTGGTGCTCGCGCTGCTGCCTTCTATCCGTAAGGGGAGGGACGAGGTCTTCACCGAGTAGCTTGCCGCCACGGCCTGCTGTTTCACACTTTGTAAGGCGATAAATTTCCAGGGAGGAAACCATGACAAAGATCGCAATCGCCCTTGCCGCAACCCTCGGGATTGCCGCGACCGGCGCCCAGGCGCAAGGAAGCTATCCTCAGCGTCCGATCACGATGATCGTGCCTTTCGCGGCCGGCGGCCCCACCGACGTCATCGCCCGCATCGTCGGCGATCACATGTCCCGTACCCTTGGCCAGCAGATCGTGGTCGAGAACGTGGCCGGCGCCGGTGGAACCACGGGCATCACCCGCGGCGCGCAGGCTCAAGCGGACGGCTACACCATCATGATGGGCCATATGGGCACCCACGGCGCCGCGCCCGCCCTCTATCCCAACCTGAAATACGATCCGGCGAAGGATTTCGCGCCCATCGGCCTGGCCGCCGGCACGCCGATCCTGATCGTTGCCAAGAAGGATTTTCCGGCCAACGACCTGAAGGGCTTCCTGGATTACATGAAGGCCAATGGCGACAAGGTGAACATGGCGCATGCGGGCGTGGGATCGGTATCCCATTCCACGGGCATCTTCTTCAACTCCGTCATCAAGGCGAAGCCGACCATGGTCGCCTATCGCGGCACCGGCCCGGCCCTCAACGACCTGATGGGCAACACGGTCGATTACATGACCGACCAGATCGTCAATGTTGCGCCACAAATCCAGGGCGGCAACATCAAGGCTTTCGCCATCGCCACGGCCGAGCGCTCTCCAGCGCTGCCGAACGTGCCGACCACCAAGGAGGCTGGTCTCGACGGATATGAAGTCAGCGCCTGGAACGCGGTCTTCGCACCCAAGGGCACACCCCCGGAAATCGTGGCCAAGCTCAATGACGCCCTCGCGAAGTCGCTGGACGACGAGAACACCAGGAAGCGCCTCCTCGATCTTGGCGGCGTGATTCCGTCGAAGGCCGAGCGCACTCCCGAGGCTCTCCAGAAACTCGTGGAATCGGAAGTGGCCCGCTGGACCCCGGTCCTCAAAGCCGCCGGCGCTACGGCCGAATAAGCGTCCAATTCATTCTGCGCCTTGAAAACGGCGGGCTTCACGGCCCGCCGTTTGATTTTGGCGCAGAGACGTCAAAGAAGCCTTGAAATTGATCGCTCGGGCGATTACACCCTGCCGCGTGTGCAGCCGTAGCTCAGTTGGTTAGAGCACCAGATTGTGGATCTGGGGGTCCCCCGTTCGAGCCGGGGCGGCTGTACCACTTAAAAATCAATAGCTTAGACCTCGCAGGTTCGAGGGAGTGCTTACCAGAAACAGCTTGTGGTAAGCATGTGGTAAGCAGGAAGTGGTGCTTTCCCGAGTCTGGTAATCTGGTTGTGTCTAAGCAGAAGTTTGATGCCGCGTTCAAGTCGGCCCTCTGGGAAGTTCATGGCAAACGTTGCATTCACTGCCGTGAGCCCAAATTCTTCAAAGAAATAGAAGTAGATCATCTGGTGCCAGAGCGTTTGCTGGATCATCCAGATGAATTTGCACAAGTGCGCCTTGCCTACGGCCTTCCAAACGATTTTGACATCAAAGGCCGTGAGAATCTCGCTCCCTCATGCGATGGGTGCAATGAAACCAAGAGGGCAGGTATTCTGCCTCCGGGCATCCTTGGAATTATGCTCACCAACATTAAGGATGCCCTACCTAAACTGGAGGCCAAGCTCTCCGAAAAACGACAGGAAAAGGACCTCGATGACATCCTAAGGATGATTATGGTGTCTCTGGATAAGCAAAAATTCAGCCGGGAGCAGTTCCAAAATGGTCTCAAGGCCGCGAACCTTATGCACCTCCAGCGATCGGAATTCTCTGACCGAACTGTCTTGCGCGCAATTGTCGAGAATGGGGAAGCTTCGACTATCGTATTCACACGGCATGCCATGGAGAGGATGCGAGAGCGAGGTATCTCCAGCCATGATGTCATCCAATCCTTGAGGCATCCTACCTTTGCTGGCTATGAAGAGCGGATACTCGCCGGGCAGTCGCGCACTGTTTACAGGATCCAGGCTCGCGATGGCCTTGAGATCGTTTTCGCCAACGTAGAGGGCAGAACGGTGGTACTCAGTTGCCTTTGGCAGGATAGAGCTACTCAAAAGTCCTCTTAGTTCGGATAGTGATCGTTATTGGATCAGCCTTTGCTGCAGGGCCTCGGCTCCTGAGTAAGAGCAGCACAGGCGTCCAAATCCATTTTGAAAATCTCTCTTTTGTTGCTCGCTGGCATCGCCATGGGGCCCCAAAGTGGGTGGGGGGTGCGCAACAAAAAATTGCAACGATGTTTGTGGTTTGGGGCGCTTGGGCGACAGCTTATTCCTCACTAATCGAAGGGTGAGAGCCAAAGGTTCAGTTTGGGTATTCTCCCCTCTGCGCCAAATTCGGACTGGTTCAAAAAGGACAGCGCCGCTCAAGCCAAACTAATGTCTCCATTCTATGTGGCCTGAACTGTTCGGTTCCAATAGAGCCTGCCCTTGTGGAACGTTCCACAAGGGAAACTGTGCCGTTCCAATAAAATACTGTTTGACTTTCGGAACGGAACACTGTGGTATGTCTAAGATGCTATTGGAACGATCGAGGCGAAAATGCTTATTGGGTACGCTCGGACCTCAACCTTGGAACAAGAAGCCGGTCTAGAGGCTCAGCTCCGCGATCTCCGAGCTCTCGGCTGCGAGAAGCTCTTCCACGAGCGGACATCGTCCGTTGGTCCACGGCCAGTCCTTGAGCACGCCTTGGATTTCGCCCGAGAGGGCGATGTACTGGTAGTCACGAAACTGGATCGTCTCGCCCGTAGCGTTCCGCACATGTGGGAGATCATGCAGACGCTTCAGGCCAAGGGAGTTGCGGTTCGCATCATCAACATGGGCATCGACTCCAGCACTCCGACCGGCAAGCTGATGCTGAACGTTCTTGGCGGGGTAGCGCAGTTCGAGCGCGAGATGATGCTTGAACGCCAGCGCGAAGGCATTGCGAAGGCTAAAGGTGCTGGCAAATACAAGGGTAGGAAACCTACCGCACGAGCAAAGGCAAGCGAGATCAAAGCTCTAAAACAGCAGGGTCTCTCTATGGGAGAGATTGCCGTGCGTCTTGGAGTTGGCAAAGGCTCTGTCCATCGTGTCCTGAACTCACAGTAACCCTGGTGTCCCCAACTGGTGGGCCTTTTCTCTTGCTCATAAGAATGTAAGAACAAGAGCGGGTGGGGAGGCCATAATGCGTCTTAGTTGGAATGAGATCCGGGCACGAGCAGCACGCTTTGCGGATGAGTGGAGTGAAGCCTGTTACGAGAAAGGCGAAACTCAAAGTTTCTACAATGATTTTTTTGATGTCTTTGGGGTTAAGCGCCGACGGGTTGCAAGCTTTGAGCAGCCGGTAAAGCTACTTGGCAAAAAAAGGGGGTTCATCGACCTATTTTGGAAAGGTGTACTCCTTGTCGAGCAAAAAAGTGCTGGCCGAGATCTGAAGCCCGCTAAGGTTCAGGCGTTAGAATACTTTCCTGGTCTAAAAGAGAGTGAGCTTCCTCGTTACATTCTTCTCAGTGACTTTCAGAATTTTGAGCTGTACGACTTAGACGAAGATACCGAAGTTTGTTTCACACTGGCTGAACTCCCGAAGTACGTTGAAGCCTTCGGCTTTATCCTTGGCGTCCAAAAGAGGACTTTCAGGGACCAGGATCCAGTCAACATCGAAGCATCGGAGTTGATGGGAAAACTCCACGATGCGCTAAAGGCGTCCGGCTACGTCGGCCATGACCTAGAACGGTTTCTGGTACGTCTGTTGTTCTGCCTCTTCGCTGATGACACCGGCATTTTCGAGCCTCGCGACATCTTCGAGACATTAATTCGCGATCGTACCAACGAGGATGGAAGCGATGTAGGGCCTTGGCTCAGCAATCTTTTCGAGGTGCTTAACACACCTGAAGATAAGCGGCAGAAAAAGCTAGACGAAGACCTAAAACAGTTTCCTTACGTTAATGGTGATCTCTTCGCCGAACGCCTGCCTATTCCAGCTTTCGACTCTGAAATGCGGAAACGGCTCATAGAGGCTTGCGAGTTTTCATGGGACGCGATCTCACCGGCCATCTTCGGTTCATTATTCCAGTCCGTCATGAACGCGAAAGAGCGGCGCGCCTCTGGCGCACATTACACGACAGAACGGAACATCCTAAAGGTCGTAGAGCCTCTATTCCTTGATAATTTGTGGGCTGAGTTCAATAGACTCAAAGCTCGCCGTGACAACGGCCGCTCCAATGCACTCCGAGCCTTCCAGGCGAGGCTTGGTGGACTCAAATTCTTTGATCCTGCGTGCGGATGCGGCAACTTCTTGATTATTGCCTACCGTGAACTTCGATCGCTCGAACTCGCGGTACTAAAGGAGCTGAATCCCAAGGGGCAGCGGACACTTCTTGATGTAGCAACTCTCTCAAAAATTGACGTCAACCAGTTTTACGGGATCGAGATCGGCGAATTCCCGGCGCGTATTGCTGAAGTGGCATTGTGGATGATGGACCACATCATGAACAATCACCTTTCACTGGAGTTCGGCGAAAGCTACGCACGCATTCCGCTTAAGGCGTCTCCCCACATCCACCACGGCGACGCCCTAGAGACAGATTGGACGGCCGTGCTTCCGCCGTCAGAATGTTCGTATGTCTTCGGTAATCCACCATTTGTCGGTGCGAAGTACCAGACCGAGCAGCAGCGGGCACAAGTCCGCCAAATCGCCCAGCTTGGTGGGTCCGGCGGAACGCTCGATTACGTATCTGCATGGTTCCTAAAAGCAGGTGCCTATGTCCAAGGTGGTCAGGCATCAATCGGCTTTGTGGCCACTAACTCTATAACGCAAGGCGAGCAGGTGGCTCAACTTTGGCCACAGCTGTTTGATCGTTATGGCCTTGAGATTGCTTTCGCGCATCGAACGTTTGCCTGGGGGTCGGATGCGCGAGGCGTTGCACACGTGCATGTTGTGATCATTGGCTTGGTCCAACGTGCCCAGGAGCCGCAAGCTAAGCGGCTCTTCAGCTATGACAACATCAATAGTGATCCTGTCGAAAGCCAGCACGGAGCGCTCACAGCATACCTATTTGATGCAAGTCAGGTAGCAAATCGCCATCTTGTGGTCGAAGAGCGCGCTCGGCCACTCTGCGATGTGCCCAGGCTCGTGACAGGGACGCAGCCAATCGATGATGGTAACTACATTTTCAATGAGGAGGAGCGGCGCGCATTTCTGGCAGTCGAGCCAGGCGCTGCACGGTTACTTCGCCCTTTCCCTGGAGGGGTGGAGTACATCAACGGCATCAAGAGATGGATCTTGTGCCTGAAGGATGTGTCACCGAAAGACCTGCGCAATCTACCCCACGTCGTTGAGCGTATGCGCAAAGTGAAGGCATTTAGGGCTAAGAGTCAGCGAAAGAGTACACTAGCCATCGCAGATTATCCCGAACGTTACAATGTGGAGCTGATTCCGCAAAGCTCATTTCTTGCAATCCCAGAGGTTAGCTCAGAGCGGCGTGAGTACATTCCGATCGGTTGGCTAAAACCTCCAGCAATTCCGAGCAACAAACTGAGAGTTATTGTGAACGGAGACCTCTGGCTGTTTGGAGTGCTCACATCGCGGATGCACATGGCGTGGACGCGGTACGTTGGTGGAAGACTTAAAAGTGACTTCCAATACTCAGTCGGCGTAAATTACAACGCATTCCCTTGGCCAGAAGCTACGGAAGCTCAGCGCGAGAAGATCCGCAAATTGGCGAAGGCTGTTTTAGATGCACGCGCTAGTTTTGCTGGCGCTACACTTGCCGACCTCTACGATGCAGACGTAATGCGTTCTGAACTGCGCAAGGCGCATCGGGCGTTGGATGTTGCCGTCGATAAACTCTATCGATCCGCAGCATTTAGTAGTGACCGCGAGCGGGTGGAGCATCTCTTTGGCTTGTATGAAGAGTTGGTTTCGCCGCTGACGTCCAGTGTAAAGCCAACTAAGAAGCGCCGAGTGGCATGACTGAAATACACCCATCACAGCGTCAAGCGCTTAAGCAAAAACTGGCCTCGATGGGACTTGGAAATGCAATCCATCTTATTGAGCAAACGCAATTGCTTGGCGATGCTTGCGATCTTGAAGGATGTGTTCTGATTGAGCACCCTGACGGTACACTTCGCCGGATTAATGGACCGCAATTAGCGCAGCTTGCAGAGATCTTGCCGTACTTAAAGGACTGGCGCTTGGATCGTTAAAAGATGGGCTTTGGCTGTCTCGCCTAGTCGCAGGCGTAGCCCACAATGCGTCATTGCTAGTTTTTGGGGACACCAATACTGCGTCTATTCAACAGTCAAGGTTCTTCAGGCATAAAGCGGTGATCATTGGGGGCAAGCGCTTGAAGAAGACACCCTTAGAAAGGGCGGCGGAGTTCGCCCAGGCTTGTGTGGCAAAAACACCTGTAGTTATCCTAGGCAGTGGTGCGTCCGCTGCTCACGGGATTCCGGGAATGGGGCCGCTGGCGAAAAAATTGATGTCGGCTGCCCCGCCGCCAGCCATGACTGCTGAAGAGGCCTCACAATGGGATGCGTTCCTAACAGAGCTTACCTACACAGACCTCGAAAGCGCACTAACAAGAGTCCAATTCACGGAGCGGCAAACGCACCGTGTAGTAGAAGTCACAAGGGATTTTCTCCTTCCCTATGACCTCGAAGTCTTCAATAATGTCCTCTCGGATCGGCGGTGCCTGCCACTTGCGCGCTTATACAGGCATCTCTTTAAGAGCACGCATAAGACGATCGACGTGGTCACACCTAACTACGATCGAATCGCTGAGTATGCTGCGGACGTCGCGGAAGTTAGCCATCATGTCGGCTTCTCCTATGGGTACATGAATAAGCGCGCAAAAGATCCAAACACACGTGTTTATCACGGCGGGCAGCCTTCCAGGACGGTTTGCGTTTGGAAGGTGCATGGATCATTTGACTGGTTCAGAGATGCTGACGAAGTCGTCCTAGGTCTGCCAACTTGTCGTGAGACGCCCGTCGGGTTCACTCCGATGATGATTACGCCGGGCGTAGAGAAGTACCGACTGGCATACGATGAGCCCTTCAGGACAATTATGCGGTGCAGTGATGCTGCAATGGAGCGTGCACGTGCGTTCTTGTGCATTGGCTTTGGTTTCAATGATCAACACTTACAAACAAAGCTTATAGAGCGATGTGAAGCAGATTTGCTTCCCATAGTTGTGATCACGATGGAGCTAACGAAGCAAGCCAAAGCTGTTCTGTTCGGTGGTCGCTGTAGGCAGTTCCTTGCTCTTGAACGCTCAGCCTCCGGTACACGTATGTACATGAAGGATGAACCAGACGGAGTTGAGCTAATCGGCCAAGACATTTGGCAACTTGGGTCTTTCCTGAACATGGCGATTGGGGCTGAAGCATGAGTATCCTGAATTTCGAGGACGCAGAGGCCCTTGGCCATGTACTATCGGTCGACACGGCCACGGTTATCGTTAAGGTCGCCGATGTGGAAGCGCTGCGGTCATTACAAGTCAATCGGCTTGTGGCTCTCCAAAGCAGCCTGGCCGGACAGCACTTGATTGGCATTATCCAAAAAATTACCCGGACAGCGGTTGAAGAGCGAACTGAGGCGGCCGACGTCGAAGGGGCCGGAGGTGACCAGGCTCATCCTGAAGTGAATCTTGTGCGCATCACACTTATCGGCACGCTTATTGATCTAGCTGGTGCGAAGCCCAACGTATTCCGTCGTACGCTTGAGACAGTGCCCGAGATTGAGGCGAACTGCTTTGCTCTAGAGGGAGAGAGACTTACAAAGTTTATGCAAGTGATTTCAGCGGTCAGTGGTGACGGTCACCGTTTGTCATTGGGGCGGTACACGTTAGACGAGAAAGCTGAAGCCTTCTTAAATGGAAACAAGTTCTTCCAAAGACATGCAATTGTAGTTGGAAGCACCGGCTCTGGTAAGTCATGGACCACAGCTCGGATCCTCGAACAAGTGGCAGGTTTAGATAACGCCAATGCAATCGTGTTTGATGTGCATGGCGAATACCGCTCACTCGATGGTGCTGGTTTCCAGCATCTGAAAGTGGCAGGCCCGGCTGACATTGAGGCAGCCAGGACGATTGCTGATGGTGTGCTGCATCTGCCCTATTGGCTGATGGGTTACGAGTCTCTGATCTCGATGTTCGTGGATCGCAGTGACCAAAATGCGCCGAACCAATCAATGATCATGTCTCGCGCAATCACTCAAGCAAAGAGAAACTTTTTAGAGAGCGGCGGACACAGCGAGGTTCTTGCTAACTTCACGATTGACAGCCCTGTGCCATTCTCGATCGATGAACTCTTGGCGGAGTTGAATCGCCTGAACGAAGAAATGGTACCAGGAGCACGTGGCGAAAAGCAGGGCGACTTCCATGGTAAGCTCAGCCGTCTGATACAGAGGCTCGACAGCAAGCGGACAGACCGTCGACTTGGGTTCCTCTTTCCAGCCTCTAGCGAGGTGATGGCATACGGTTGGCTCGACAAGTTAGTCAGCACTCTGCTCGCTGGGAAGGCGGCGCTGGGAGGTAAAGGAGGAGTCAAAATTATTGACTTCTCTGAGGTGCCCTCTGACATCTTGCCGCTAATCGTTAGTATGGTAGCGAGACTGACTTTCTCGGTCCAGCAATGGGTAAGTATCGATCATCGCCACCCAATAGCTCTGTTTTGCGACGAAGCCCATCTCTACTTACCAGAGCGCGTTGAGTCTAGCGCTGCAGAAAATTCAATCTCTGTATTCGAGCGTATCGCTAAAGAGGGGCGCAAGTATGGTGTCGGGCTGGTTGTTATCAGCCAAAGACCGGCAGAGGTTAACCGTACAGTGGTCAGTCAATGCAATAATGTCATTACAATGCGATTGACCAACGGGGAGGACCAGGCAGTCGTTAGGCGTCTCCTTCCCGACAGTTTAGGCGGTTTCGGCGACCTACTCCCGATCCTAGATACAGGCGAAGCGCTCGTCGTTGGCGATGCCATCCTGCTCCCGACACGTATTCGAGTTATGCCGCCGGTTAATGAGCCTAGGAGCGGAACCATCGACTTTTGGGACAAGTGGGCAGACGCCAGCAATGAAGGGCAACTCAAGAGTGCTGTTGAAAGCTGGAGGCGGCAAACGATGGCATCTCCAAAGGCAGCGTGAGATAAGATCTCCAGTGGTGAGATCTAATCTCGGTCACTGGAGATCGTAAGCGCTTAAGAGAGCTTATCTACAGAAGTAGAACAGTATCGGTAGGCACCGTGAGCTTGATACGCCTGCCGGAAGTCTCGTCGCGGAGTGTCAGGACGGTGAAAGGCTCCGACTCAGGCTTGAGCTTCCCGTCTCTTGCTGCCCGCATCGCCGCCCATGTGGCCTGCCTTTCGGCAAGAGCCTTAGCAAAGGCCTGTCGCACATCCATGATTGCCTGGCACAGGCGCTCAATTTCAGTCTGCGGTTCGCGCGGGTTCTTCGACCATGCTGAAACGATGTCATAGGCTGCCGATAGGCAAAGGTCTCGTGAGCCGCGATGCCCCCAGTTAAGGCCTCGCTTCTCAGCCAGGCTCTTCGCGATTTGCTCGTTGAGATCCTTCTCTTTGACTTCCTGCTCGTATCTGTTCATGCGGCCACACCTGCCTGTGCTTTGAGCTTCGCGGCCAAGTCTTTGTCGAGGTTTTCGATGCGCATTTGATTGGTCAGGTTGCGCGTAGCCTTGCCCCAAGGGTTGCCCTTGGTAGCAATCTCGGCGGCCTGCTGTTTCCGGCCGTCGGTAGAACTCCGGGCCGCCACTTCAGCCATCATCTTGTCCGTGAACGTCATGCTCTGATGGCCGGAGGATGCCGCTTGCATGGTTTGCTTGATGTCCGGCTTCTGTGCCGGTGCATCCTTGAAGAGTTCGGGCCGCTGGCTCTGAATCTCGCCAAGTAACTCGGCAAATGTCATAGATTCACCGGCAGCACTCTTGCGGACACTGCCATAAGCGTCGACGACGCTAACGCCATCATTTGTGCGGCGGATGGAGTGCTCTACAATAGAAGAGAGTACCGCTTGATCGTCTGGATCGCCGTTTGACTTGGATAGGACCAAGGCAAGGATTTGCTCGATTGTTGGTGCTGACATGGTTACTTTCCTTCTGTTGGTTTGCTCTTAGCCAGCTCTTTGAGGATGGCGCGACGGAGCCAGCTTGCCCGGCTTATGAGTTCTCGATCTGCAAGCCGGTCGATTTCTCGAATGAGGGCAATGGGAAGGCCCAGGCCAACAACCTGTGTAGGTTCTGTCCTCATGAGGTTTGCTTTCGTGGCAATTGATAGGATGGGCCAAGGAGGGGCAGGCCATCGGCGGCGAGCTGCTTTAGGATTGCGGTTCGCACATACTGCGATGGATGAAGGCCTTGATGAGCCGATGCTTCAGCCACCCGCTTTTTCGTGCCGTGCGGCATTCGAGCAATGATGCTCTCGACAAGGAATTGCATGGTGTTCTCTGCGATGGACGCGAAGGGGCGTTCCGGCACCCGTCGCAGGGTGCAGGCTGTGATGGTCTGGCGATGTTGGAAGGCTTGAGTTCAGGCATCAAAAAAGCCGCCATGAAGGCAGCTTTATTTGTGGATACACCACTTTCAGTATGCCGTTTGTATAGCACGAAACCGACGAAATTGTCCAGAGTACAGTATAGCATACGGCGCATGGCCGTCATGTGCACAAAGCATAAACGTTTGAAGGGTAGCGGGTGCGTCTCGCGCGCCCGCGTTCTCTCTAGAGATTCTTCTGGTGGTTCTACTGATAGGTTAGGCGGCACGACGTGCCGGTGGTTTTTGGAACGACGTGCCGCTGGCTGCGGAATGACGTGCCGGTGGCTTCCATGCTCCATCGGCATGAGGTGCCGGTGGGTGCAGATCGGATCTTCGTTGAACTGCAGAAGGACGGTTGTAGAACCGTCTGACTGGCTCTTGGCTGGGGTAGTAGCTGGCCGCCCATCGAAGGGCATCAGGTGGCGAGATTTGCTGCCCTGTTGCGCCTGGATGTTGGCCGATGTTCTCGGTCAGATTGCGACGCGCTTTGTGCGCTCCTGCTTCTTCCGCTCCGTCTCCCGTCTGGTTGCCTCGATGCACCATGCCTCCCACGCAGCGAGCCAATCAGCATTCCGAGTGTCCTTGCTCCTGTGATGCGCTACGAAGGCAGCGTGAGTCGTCTCCAGCATGCTCCGATTCAATCCGGCCTTTGCTGCGATGTCGGCTTTTTCTTTGTCGAGGGTCCAATTATCAGGGAGTGACGTGAACGTGGCGCGCTTGGTCCTCCCAGGGGAGGATTTCTCTGTTTCGCCGGAGAAAGAGAGTTTCTTTCTAGTGTTAGAAGGATTCTGGTGTTTGTGGGAGGTATCCTTCCCTTCTGTGATGGGAAGTCCACTTCCCTTCGGGTGAGAAGTATAATTCCCATCATTGCCACCGGACCTCTGCCCCTCCGTTATCTTGACCTTATTCAGACGGTAGTTGCTGCTCCGGCCGGTCTTGGTGATCGTGATCCACCCAAACTCTTTGAGATTTGCGATAGCCGGAACGATGCTGCGCCGATCCAAGCCCAGGCCTTTGCCCAGAGTTTCAAGCGACGGATTGCACTGGCCGGTCGTGGCGTTGTGGTGATGGAGCGCTAGTTTAGTGACGACTGCCTTCGCTGTCGTAGTCAGCGATTTGTCAGCGTAAACATCTTTCAGCCACTCCACCTTGTCGAACAAGCCAGGATGAGAGTCGCCGCGTCGGATCTCTGAGGTGTTTACTGGGTCGGCGCTGTAGTCTTGAAATTCAGAGGTATAGTTGTTAGATGTATCGAGCATTCGTTATGTGTCCTATTTGCCCAAGGCGCGACGATTTCTTAGCCCCAGTCCTTCGCTGCATGATGGGCAGGGGCTTTTCTTTTGGGGCTAGTGTCTTCAGACGAGCTGAATCCTGTTTTCGTCTGCGGCGACCTCTGCCTTTATTTAAATGACAAATCCAGGGTGGCTGAAACCCTTGCTGTGCAAGGGAATCCCTGCTGCCAAGTGCATCAAAGGAAATTAATTCATTTCCTTTTTCAGCGACGAAAGCAGGCGTGTCACAGGCCTCTAAGCCAATGCCGCCGTTGATGCTGTCAGCCTGCCGGTACTCAGCTCGCGTAGCTGGTTCGTGTTTCCAGCCAGTCGATTAGATCTCCGACTCTCCATCCCAATTTCCGCGCGCCCAACTTGAGCGGGGTAGGGGCCTTGCTCTCGCGGTACAGGCGGCGCCAGTGGGGCACGGAGATGCTACAGAAGCGCGCCGCTTGTGCGGTGTCGAGGACGCGATGGCGAGCCAAGTCAGCAGGTAAAGATTCGATTGCAGACATTTATGAGTTTCCTGGTCATGCTGATCACAGTTGATCCGGCATGATCAGCAACTCATGATCATCCATGAAGGTTCGCATCTATGGTGGTCGCCGCACCTGCCCCTCTAGATGATAAGTCTTTGATCAAAAACGCATTCTTTTGTTTGAAAGAATTTGGCTGACAAGGCTGTCTCTTCAGCATCTAGGTAGTTTCTAGAGCGATCTAGGGGCCCCCTTAAGGGTCCCTAGCTGTCTCAACTGCGCACTAGTGATTATGAGATAGCATGGTCTGGAGATGCGATGCCCAATCCTTGAGCGCGTCCCGCTTTTCGACTGCATAACTGGCCCTGTTATAGATGCCAGCAACACCAGCCTTGTGGCCCGAAACGTGATTGATCACAGCTTCAATGACGTGAGGTAGGATGCCCAAGTCAGCCATGCGGGTTGCAGCGGTGCGGCGAAGGTCGTGGAGACGCCAGGGCCTAACCTGTGTGCCTGCTTTCGCGATCCGATTATCCAATCGCGTCTTCGATTTGCTCCAGCCGCTGAAGCCGCCTTCCCCTTCTCCAAAGACAAGCTCGCGGCCCTCCCGGCGGGGTACGCTCCGCAGGATTTCGACGGCCAAGGGCGATAAGGGCACTTCATGAGTTAGGCCGTTCTTGGTTCTCTCTCGCGGGATGGTCCAAAGGGCTTTATCGAGGTCTAGCTCCGACCACCTCATGTCGCCTACTTCATCGCGGCGCTGACCCGTCAGGATAAGAAGGCGAACGATACGCCCGTGATCATCCTCCCGGCATGCCTTCCAGATGGCAGCAAGCTCATTATCGATGATGATGTGATCGCGAGAAACTTCGTCCGCCAGTTTAACGGCTCCAATCACAGGGTTCTCTTCCGTGATTCCGGCCTTCATCGCCCAAGTAAAGAGGCCCGACAGGGCCGACCTTGCCCGATTGGATGCGGTTGGCCCGCTACCTTCTGCGATTTCCTCAAGCCGGGTGGCGATGAGGGCGCGGGTGATCTTGTGGAGAGGCAGAGCATGAAGCGGAGCCCAATGCTTGTTCAAATGGCGCTCGACTTCCTCATAGCTTCGCGGTTTGAGCCGGTCCTTGGCGTTTTTGAGATACCGCTCGGACACTATCTCCAAGGTAAAGGCTGCACGTGCCTTCTCTTCCGCCTTGGCGGCATGGGGGTCGCCGCCGAGTTGGACATGAGCAAGCTTACCCTTTGCCGTTTTGCGAGCATCGTCCAGGGTGACCGTACCGACGCGCCCAAGGGTCTCTCGCTTCGACTTGCCGGAGGCTCGGTACTGCACCACCCAGACCTTGTTCGTTGGGTTTACCCGGACGCCAAAGCCCGGAAGGTCATCATCCCAAACGATGTTGTACGGCTTGCCTTTTGGGATCTTGAGGGCAGCAACGGATTGGCGAGTTAAGCGCATTCAGGTCTCTTCTGGTAAGCGACTGGTAAGCAAAAAGGCGCTTACCAGTGGTCTCTCATGATCACAATAAACTGAGAGTACCAGATCTAAACGGCTGTAAACAGTCACCTTTTGATAGCTTGAGATAGCTTCTGATCACATAGGACACCAGATTGTGGATCTGGGGGTCCCCCGTTCGAGCCGGGGCGGCTGTACCATTTAAATCAAGGGTTTGAGTATTATATGCTTGGGCCCTGCTTTCCAGACGGTCGCCGCATTGGGAAGCAGAATAACGGACGTGCCCCTCAACCTTAGCCTCAAAATTGCTATGCCACGTTCCTCTCAAGAGGGGGCGCATGGTTGGGATGGGTCGCTCACAGGCAGGTTGACTGAAAGTCCTGCCCACACTCAATCGAAACCATCCTGACGATATCGCCTGGAAGGCCGGGCTGAATCCGCTCGTGTCGCCGATGGACCGCTCTGAAAGTGTCGCGGGAGACACCGCAGAGCAAAAGAACGTGATCGACGGCGGGAAGGCTCTTTTATCGCACCTGCCGGTCAGGAACGACCTCTGGTCGCCGCTCCTTATCTCCATCGGAGGGATTATGCGGAGTTTTCCTATGTGTCACGTTATATTCACCACCTTAGCGGCCACGGCAATCGGAGCAGCATCCGTCCTCGCTGGTGCAGTCACTCCCGCCAAGGCACAAGCCCTGTCACCAAGCGAGATGTCGGTTCTGCTCCAGACGGCAGGCTACACGGCTGGCTACGCACGCCAAGATACATATTCCTATCATAGAGCTGTTCCGCACCGGCGTGTAGTCCACCGCAGGGCCGTGCCCTACGAGCCGGGCGTGACAGGGGCCATTGGAGGGCCCGGCGTCCCTTATTACGAGCCGGGTGTGACCGGTGCGATCGGCGTGGCGCCGGCTCTTACCGCCGACCCTAATTTCCAATGGCCTGCCTGTCTTCAGGGGCCGCCCGTGTGTACTGCCGCCGGTTACCCTAATCTTCGCTGGTTCCGCGAGACCCAGGGCGTCGGCTATTGAGCCTCGAACCGTCGCCGCACTTGGTTCTGACGTATCCGTCAGCTAATGCTTCCCGCCGCTGAAGAGCGGCGGGACTTGGATTCCTGCAGCCGCCTTGAAATGATGTCTGCTTGTTGCATCGTCACCCACGGATCTAACGCCGGTGGCGAAGCAATGGTCCTGTGCCGGTCCTGATCTCCACGGGCTGCGCAGATCGTAAGCTATCAAGTTTGAGTGGGGTCGAATTTAAGGTTTCTGCGCGTATCGGCGCACCTACTTGCAGGTCACGTCGCGCATCCAACATCTCTGGCCACGAATGAGGCCAGAGATGAACACGAGCGACCTTCTGACCATATGGCATCCTCGGATGCGCGCCGTTCTGCGCATCATGGTAGGGCTTCTCTTCCTGGAGCATGGCACCCAGAAACTGCTGGGCTTCCCGCCTGCGCCTAATCCCGGTCCCGCTCTGCTTTCGTTGCTCGGTGTTCAAGGGATCATTGAATTGGTCGGCGGGGCATTGCTCGTCCTCGGCTTCCTCACGCGGCCGGTGGCGTTAGTTCTGGCTGGCGATATGGCTGTGGCCTATTGGATGGTGCATGCGCCGCGAAGTTTCTTCCCAGTTTTGAACGGTGGCGATGCGGCCATCCTGTACTGCTTCGTGTTTCTCTATCTGGCGGTTGCCGGGCCAGGCGCATGGAGCCTTGATACGACCATGAGAGACAGAGGCTTCGGCAGGGTATGATAGGAATGCTGGCTCGTCGGCTATTGTGCCGTGCCCTCGTTGAGAAAATATTTTCCTGATCGCTTGTGAACAATTTGAGTCCCGGATGACGGATCTGGGTTTCCGTTCAAGCCGAGGCGGCTCTCCCATGCCATGTGGCGTCATCGGCTCTGCGCTTGAACCTCTGCTTTACCTGAGACTCAAATCAAAAAGCTTGGCCGCTAAATCACCGCATTTGAGATCCAGTATTACAGTTTCAAAATCCGTTTTCGAAACTTCTTTTTTGTCCCAATATGATTCAGTCCGACGAGACCAAAAGTGACGATGCGGTCGCCTGCAAACTGCGCCTGCTTCATGAAAGCCGTGTGCTTCACGCTCAAATCAAGGGTTTGAATGCACTCCTCCAACTCCAGAAGTGGCAGGTCGCAGCACTTGAGGACAGGCTTCATGCCCAGACGCCGGGCGGTGTTGCCGCCAGACGATTGCTCGCTCTCAAAAATTCCGAGCGACCATAATCATGCTCTAGATTCTTTTTATGGCGCATTGTGTGGTCGCAAAACCGGACCCACTTTTGCGCACGATGCTCTAATCGTCATTGGAGGAGTTGAGTTCGTCGGGCTTCATGCCTTCGTCGATCTCCGTATCGTGCATCCTGACGAGCCATTCGAGTTGCTCCTGCACGAAGTCTGGATCGCTGTGAAAGCGCATGGCACAGGCGACGAGAAAGATTGCGATTTCAGGAAGGTCCTCATCGCCGACATCGGGAAGAACCAGTTCCAGCTCAGTCATGTTGCTGGCTGTTACGATTGCGGCCTCTGTCGGAGGAATTGTCTGGGCGGCTTCAGTTTGCTTGCTCATTGACATAACATCTTTAGGCGACGGCGGGGAGCCGACAATCGGTGCGTCGCCGAGGGCGAGCGCCATCTCTCACTATCATAACGCCCAAGCTTCCATAGGGTTCTGAAAAACAGGAAGCGTGACTGCAGTCTGCGGAGAACCGCATTGGCGAATGGCTCCTTGCCAGCCATGTTCCAGGGCCCTTGATCGGCTCTCCCGCATAGAACCGGAGGAGGGAGGCGCCCCAGCCGGCGTGTCGGAAAATCCATCGGCCAGGGCGCTGCAGAGAGAGAACGACTCCGCAGGCCGAACTTAGCGCCTCCGCTTATGGTTCTGAAGTCGGCTGCCCGGCTTAGATCATTTGGCCTAGAGCGGAGGACGCTTTCACGGAATCGCCCTCCGCTCCAGATTCTTTTTATGGCGCATCGTGTGGCCGTAAAACCGGATCCACTTTTGCGCACGATGCTCTAAGGCAGTCGCGCCGGCGGATCGGGGAGGGCACAGTCGCATCCCCTTGTGATCGGCGATGCGGTCACCGAATGCCGACAGGACGCGTTGCCGATTCAGATTTTCGCCTTGCTCCCAAGCTTCTGAAGAATCTGACAGCGCAGCAATCTCGCAGAGGCAACTGTTCAGTGCGCCGTTTCGGCAGGTGGCGGAGTCGTGGCAAGGTGTTCACTCAGGAATTGGACCACGCCGGACAGTTGGTCCCTCGGCAGAACAAAGCCAACCGGGCCGAAGCTCGGATGATAGAAGGCGAAAAGAGCGCCGCCGTTCGGATAGGATTGAATATACCAGCTCGTGTTGGCGGCGGTGCTGATGGTTGCGCCCGTCAGGCTCGGGCTTGGCTGCCCTTGCACCATCTGGCGTCTTGCCTCGCCAAGATGGGTGATCAGGCTTGTGATTTGATCGAGGGTCAGATCGATCGGGTGGGATGTCTCGTCGACGGGCTGGATGGCCACCGTCTGTCCATCGTCGGCAATGCGGACCCCAATGTCTGCGTGAGGCATGGTTCCTGGCCTTTCAAGTTCATGGCTCGTTTCGATTATCACGCGAACGGCCGGACTTCGCATCACACCCAAGAGGATGAGTTGCTCTAATCCGGGGTCGTATATGCTCTACCAGCAAAGACGTTCGCGGTAGGGTCCCCGGGAGCTCGGCCGCCAGTGATATTCGCAATGCCGCCATCCGGGTGGACCGTAATAGAACTCCCGTCCCCGAGGACCGCGCCAGATGCATTGATGGTAGCGGTTGCATACCCATCTGGCCTGGGTCAGCATATTGTTTTCCGTCTGCGCGGGAGATGGGCTGAACGGGATGGCGGCGGCGGGAGCGAGCGCACTGCCGGCGCATGTCAAACCCGCTGCCATCGCGAATGCTGCAAATAAGGTCCTCATAATAGCCCTCCTTGCAGACAGGACAGGGCGTACGAACCGCGAAGTATAGCGTGTCGTTGGATTTCCGCCCCTGACGCGAAATGGCGCAGATGGCCGCACCCCGCAATCCGGTTGCCGCTATGGGGCACGGCCAACTCCAGGCGTTTTAAGGAAACACCCGTGGCTGCCTGATCACGACCGAGGTGCGCTCCTTAAGGGCGTGCTCATGAGGAATTTTCCTCGGGCGCTGAAATCAGACCCCGCTAAAAAGGCGATTATACCGCGACCTGTCTAGACGGAGTGCGTCAATCTCCGGCGAGAATGAAAAGAAGCTCGCCAGTATTCAGCTTCTCGCTCTTGGAGAGAGCGATCTCGCACAGCGCCTTCGCGTTCGGGTCGATTTGCCGGAATGTACAGTGGACGAAAGTGGCGCTCGCCTTGCACTGCTTCGGATCTCCCGACCAATAACTGCATTTGTTCAACGAGCAAAGGCTGTCGCTGCAATTGGCCCAGGTCTTGTAGTTCCAGCGCGCGAGCTGAAGCGCCTCCGGATCGTTGCGAAGGTTGTGGATTGACAACAGGGCCGCTGCCATTCCTGCCATGTGATCTTCCGTTCGGGTTTTCTCCCCCGGTTTTATGGCCCATTGCGGGTCCAGAGCGCCGAGATAGCCCTGATTGCCCATGCGCTGTTCGAATGATTCAGCAGCGACGCTTCGCTTCACAAGCGACCAGTCCTTATCGTTCTGGGCAACGGCGGCGGCGCCAAGGCTCAGATAGATGTTTGTGTTCCGAACGTAGCGGTTGCGGTCATCCGCGTTGCCGCTCGACCAGAAGTAAAGGCAATTTCCGCAAGCTGCGGGGCTCGACGCTCGTTTTGCCCAATAGGGCAGGCTTCCGTTGCCCAGCTTCTGAAGATCCTGCCGGCCGAGTACTTCGGCGGCCCGTCCGAGACAGGTGAGAGCGAGGCCGCTTTGAAACGCATACGGCGTGCCGGGGGGATCGCAGGTCCCATCGCCGAAGGCGTCGATGCCGCCTGCGGGGCAACGCTTCAGATCATTGTCTTCCTTGCGGCGGCTCCAGGTCGGACCGCCGCTCTCGGTTTGCGAGGCGAGCTTCAGAAGGGCATCGACGCGTGCCTGCAGATAGGGCGTGAAGCGCTTATCCCCCTGCCTCACCAATTCCGCGGCGAACATGCAATCTACCGCGAGGGAGTTTGCCGGACGGCCTTCAGCCTTGTCGGCGGCTCGAGTCTGCGCGTCTATAGCCTTGGAGACAAGCTGCTGCGCCGAGGGAGAGAGCCCTGAGCCGATGGTGGCGGATTTGCGGGCAACATAGGCGGAGACGTGGGATGTTGACAGCAATCCGAAGGTAAAGACGGCCATGCCCAGGACGGACCAGCGCTTGAGGCCTGAAGACCAGCAATTTTCTGTCATGCAATTCACCATTCAAACGATGTTGCCCATCTCGATCGAGGGCACTCGAAATACGGAATACACCGTATGCTACCTGGATAATGTTGCTTTGATAAAGGCACGCAAGAACTAACAAATCCTTATGGCGAGCATAGCCTGGACTGACGGCAGGTTCGGTTCTCGCCGCGCCGTGTCCGTCATTAATGCAAGCCCAAGAGGGTGGTTTATCGCATCACGTTACGACGTCCACGATGATGCGCTGGTCTAGCGGCGTGGCATCGGAGGGGGCGCGGACGATGAAGGTTCCACGGCAGGTTGTCGTCATCGCGTAGACGGGCGTGCGGTGCTTATCGACTCTGACCAAGTAGTTCGTGGTGTAATAGACGGCACCGCCGGATAGCGTCGTCGTCTTCGCCACAAAGGTGTACCCGACTCGAGTCGGGCTGAGCCGGACCACCGTTTGCGGTGGGCCGAAGGCCGCGATGCGATCGGAGATTGGCTTGCCGATGAAATCGGTGCATGTCATCGCGAGCTCTCCCTGCGGTGGAAGCACACATCCGGCGGTCTGCAGCGCCAGTCCGGCAACGGCAATCAACTTCTTCACGACAATCTCCCTAGCGATATCACTATCGCTCGTGTTGCGGGCGTGAGCAACGATCCGAACGCGACTGCTCGATATCAGCTCAGGCTGGGCGGCGCATCACGGTCGAGGGCGAAATCGTCGAACCAGGGTCGGGTTTCTCCGGCAATCATCGCAACCAGCATGCGCGATGCCATATCTCAGCTCCCGGTTGTCCTGCGTGAGCACATCGTTCAAGGCTCCATCCTGGGGTCAGCCGTCCGGGCCGCCGCCTTCGTTCGTTCGAAACTCCATATGGAGCCGTTCAACGCGAGCCGCGCGTGACCGCTCCCACGATGTCCTGCAGACCGGGCGATGATCGCGCCATGAACGAAAAGGCCCGGTGTTGCCACCGGGCCTTGCGTCGTCCGATCGAGGATGAGGGATCAGTTGAACTTGTAGTTCACGCCCGCGCGGATCACGCCGAACTCAGTGTCGCGGCGGATAGCCTGGTAGGAGCTGGTGGAGTAGTTGCTGCGCGTGTCGAGGTTCACGTACAGGCCTTCGACCTTGGCGGTGATGTTGTTCGTGACGCCATATTCGACGCCGCCACCCAGGGTCCAGCCGCCATTGGTGCTGTCGTTGCGGCGGGCGCCGAGCAGCGGATCGTAGGCGTTGTTGCCGCCGATATCGCCATAGGCGAAGCCGCCGGTAGCGTAGACGAGGGCGCGGTCGAAGGCGACGCCGGCGCGGGCGCGGATCGTGCCGAAGAAGCCATCCGAGTTGCCCGGATAGTAGACGGTGCCGTAGGACGAGCCCTTGTTGCCGACGGCGGCGTACTGGATATCGGTCTCGGCGCCGAGCACGAACATGCCGAACTGGTAGTTATAGCCGAGCTGGCCACCGCCGACGAAGCCGCCGCTTTTGCCGCTGCCGATATAGCCGAAGGCCGGGTCGTAATAGCGGCTGGTGCCGGTGCTCCAGCCATAGCCGGCATTCGCGCCGACATAGAAGCCGGTCCAGGTGAAGGCAGGCATCGCGTTATAGACCGGCGCGGGCGAATAGCGCGAAGGCAGGTCTGCGGCCTGGGCGGCCGAAGCGACGAGAGCCAGGGTGGCGGTTCCGGTGAGCAGTCCGAGGAGAGAGGTGCGCATAATTTTTTTCCGTGATTAAGGACTCAATAGCACGAGGCTTCAAGGCCTGTCGAAGTCATGATTAACGTAACTGCGAAGAATGTTGCAATAGTCGATGGCCTCGCTCTTGATCATATGCTTTCTCGTTTATGAACATTTACTTTTCATAAACCATGCGGTGACCGAAAAGCTTGACCTGGTTGTCGTCCACATGCGCAGATCGCGTGGCATTGGGGCCTCCAGCCCGCAGTAAGAGACAACGAGACCTTGGCCCTGCCTTCCCGGCAGGGCCCTTTCGTCTTGCGGGCGAGTTCATGGCTGTCACTGAGCGTGAAGGCGCTTTGTCGGTGTGCCGCATGAGTTCGTCGGTGTGCCGCATGAGTTCGGCGGCGACGGCTCTTGCCGATCCGCTTCAGGTCGGGCAAAGCAGGGCCCATTCCCCTGATGTCAGCAGGATGCTGGTGCGAACGATTTCGCCGAGGATATTGGTTTGGGTTTCTTCGCAATCGGCACATCCATATGCATCGCGCTTGCCGGCCTGATCTCGGCGGAGGTGCTGAAAGCAGTCGGCGGACCGATATCGCTCTCGCGCTGGCGCATGATCGTCGGTTTCGTCATGCTTTCGCTCGTAGCGACGGCGACCGGGGGCTGGAGCACCCTGCGTACCGGCCACCTTCCCTTCATTATCCTTTCCAGCCTTGCGGGGATTGCGATCGCCGATCCCGCTCTCAATGGAGGTATCGCCCGGATCGGCGCCCGCCGGGCGGCCCTGATCTTCTCCCTGAGCGCCCCATTCGCGGCGATCCTCGGCTTTCTTGTTTTGGGTGAGACCATCGGCTTTGCCCAGGTGATGGGCTGTGCCCTGGTCGCCTGCGGGATTGCCGTTGCCGTTGGATTCGGAAAGACGCTCACGGTTGCCCCGGCGGCGGATCCCGAACTCGTGCGGAACGAATCTGTCCATGCGGAGGACAAGGCGTCTCTTACGGGCCTCCTGCTCGTCGTGATCGCCGCGCTCGGTCAGGCGGTCGGCATTCTCGCCATGCGTCCGGTGATGCTGGATCACGTCGATCCGTTCGGCGTGATGGCCGTTCGCGTATTGGCGGCCGGAATCGTCATGTGGACCCTTTATCTGGCTTCTCCCCGAACGCTCAAACATGGTGTCGGCATCCCTGATCGACGGTCGCTGGCTCTCCTGTCGCTCGGCATGTTCGTCGGTTATGTCGTCGGGATGTCGATGCTGATGATCGCCCTTTCCGCGACCAGTGTCGCCATTACTTCGACGCTCGCCTCGATGGCGCCCGTTGCCATTCTTCCGATGCTCTGGTTTCGGACCGGGACCAGACCTGCCTGGCAGGCATGGTGCGGAGCATTCGTGGCGGTGACCGGCACCGCCATCATCTTCTGGCGTTAAGGCATCGAGCCGTCAGGAAGCGTGTGAGTCCGGGATCGGTCTTCGCCGAGCACCAGTTCCTGGGCACGCCGGGCGATCACATCCACGTCGGCGCTCAGGGCTATCCGCTCCGGGACAAGCTCCGCAAGCGGGACCCAGCGCGCCTCCATGGCGTCGTCGCCGGCCACGGGATCGCCCGACAGCCACAGGCACCGGACGGCAATTAGGATGAAGTGATATCTCAGGCAGCCGGCATCAGCGCGGTCGAGGATGTCAAGGCTGGTGATGATGTCTCGCGCCTCCGCCTCGACAGAGGTTTCTTCGCGCAGTTCGCGGATGGCGGCCGCCGCGACCGTCTCGCCGTAGTCGATCTTGCCGCCGGGAAAGCCCCACAACCCGGCATCGGGCGGGTTGGCGCGCCTCACGAGCAGAACCTGCTCGTCACGGATCACGACGGCGATCACGGCCGGAACAGGAGAGGGGGAGGCTTGGCCTTTCATGGCCAAGCCTTATCGCATCGAATGGCTTGTCGATAGGGCGGGCTCAGCGACTCCGGTCGCTCAACATCACATGCAGGGGTTGGAGGCTCCCGTTGAACCAGCGCGCCGTTGTCTCGGCGATGTCCTTCCATTGCGCGGATGCGGTTTCATAGGCGTGGCGGGTGCCCGTTGTCTGAAGGCGGAGCGCCTCCGACAGATGCGGCGCAGCGATCGTCGAGCGCCAGAGATCGATGGCGACGTCGCTCTGGGTCTGGAATGCCTCGATGATCTTTTCGTTGACCTCGAGAGCGCCGCGGGCCGTCGCCGACACGGCTTCGCGCATGGCCTGCCGCAGGGCGTCCTCTCGCTTCGGTGCGAGGCCGGAGAGTTGCATCGGTTCTGCCAGAGGGGCGTGGGTCTTGCGCACGCGGGGCTGGGGCTTCGTTTCAGCCCGCGGTGGGAGCGGCAGGGTTTCCTGGGCCGCCTCTACTTGCACTGCTTCCTGCGCTGCCGGAGTCTTCTTCGGCGCGGCTCGCTTCTTGGCACGCGTGGTGCCGACTTTCTTCGCTTCGGCCATAGTCACGTCCTTACGAAAACCTCAGGTCGGATCTTACTTCTTGGAAGTTGTCTGCTTCATGGCGGTCTGGGCCAGGGAGCCGAATTCCTTCATCTGCGCCTGCATGGCTTCCAGTTGCGAGCGCACGTATTCGGCCTGATATTGCATGGCTTCCTGCACGTTCTTGGCGCGCACCATCTTTTCTGCGAGGTCGAAAGCGGCTGCGATGTTCTGTTCCGCATAGGTGAACGTCTTGCGGGTGACATCCTTGGCACTGGTCTGAGCCGTATTCGCCGATCCCTCGAAGGTATCGACCGTCTTCTGCGCGGCACCCATGAAACCGTCGATGGCCTTACGGGCCTGCTCGACGCTCTTCTCCGCGAAATCACGCATTTCAGCCGGAATCTCGTAACCCGTCGTCTGGTTCGTCGCCATGGATCACTCCTGTTAGAGGCTCTTGTGCAGTGCAATATCATATTGTGCACCGCAAAATCAATTCAATGCCTACTCATTAAGGTTATCACGAAGTAAAAATATTTAGGAGTTCCACTATGCAGGCGCATTTGCCGATAATGCGCTAGAAATCGGGTCAGTAGGGCTATCAGGTGTTAAAGGGTCGAGACCGTTCATGACGGATGCTCCGAACCAGTTCGAAGCGATGATCGCGCGGCTTGCCGCCGATCCGGCTCTGGCGATGCTCGCCAAGCCGGAAACAGGCACGCTCGTCTGGGACCGGATGATCGAGCGACTGCTCTGGGTCTCCCCTGCTGCCGAGAGGCTCCGCCATGTCTTTGCCGATGAGTCCGGGCGCGTCGCTTCCGATTTGCGCGCGCGGGATCGGCTGAAGGCTTTGGCTGCCGGCATCGCGCCGCGTGAGGGCATGCGCCTGGAGCGCCTCTGGCTCGATCCCACCCGCCTGTCGCCGCCCGTCACCGTCGCCTGCCGCCTGGTCGAAGGGGAGAACGGCGAAACCGTTCTCGTTACGGGGATCGTCGGCGCCGTGCCGCGCCTGCCGGGGCGCCTGCGTCCCGTTCGGGTAGCCGATCCGGCAGGCGGGCAGAGCCCTCCGGTCGCGGTCTCCGCGGAGAGACCTTCCGCTTCCCGGGAGAAGCCGCGCAGCACCATCCGCTT
Organism: Microvirga sp. 2TAF3; assembly: GCF_052114965.1. NCBI lineage: Bacteria > Pseudomonadati > Pseudomonadota > Alphaproteobacteria > Hyphomicrobiales > Methylobacteriaceae > Microvirga > Microvirga sp. 2TAF3. The sequence continues at coordinate 53,145 of NZ_JBFRFT010000012.1, forward strand.
CGTCTGGCAGACCGATCCGCAGACGCGTTTCCTGCATGTCTCTTCGGGCCTCGCCGAGGCGGTCGGCCCCGTGGCCTCGGATATCGTCGGGCAGAGTTGGGACGAGGTGTCCCGTTCCGTGGTCGAGGATCCGGGCGGTGAGATCGCTTCCCTGTTCGCGCGGCGCGAGACCTGGAGAGGCCGGACCATCGCCTGGAACATCGAAAACTCGTCTCTGCAAGTGCCGGTCGATTGGGCCGGCATGCCGGTTTTCGGCGCTGGCCGCAAGCTCCTGGGCTTCCGGGGCTTCGGGCTGCTGCGCATGGATGCCGTGCGCGAGCGGTCGGCTCCCGAAGGGATCCCGACCGGCGGGCATTCCCTCGAAGGGACATCTCAGGAACAGTCGTCACACGCTCTCGGGGACAAGGCACCTGAGAATAACCCGGCGGGCGCCGAAGACGCGCTGAGCCAGGAAGAGAGCCTGTTCGAGCGCCTTCGCGAAACCGTCGCGGCCACCCTTGCCGAGGCCGTTCCGCCCGAGCAGCAGGTCGAGGCCGCGTCCATTCCGTCCGCGCCGCCCGAAAGGCCACGTCCGGTCGACGCGGCCTTCGGTCTGTCCAGCACGGAGCGCAACGCCTTCCGTGAAATCGCTCGTGCCCTGGGCGCGCGTTTCGAGCCCGATATTTCTCCGGCCGAGACCGTGGCACCGGCCATCGAGGAGGAGACGCCTTCTTCACCGCCGAGTCCGCCCTTCGTCGCCAACGGCGACCGGGTGCTCGACCGCCTGCCCATCGGCGTCCTCGTCCATCGCGGCGAGGAAATCCTTTTCGCCAACCGCCTCCTGCTCGACCTCACGAGCTATGAAGATACCGGCCAGATGAATGCGGAGGGTGGCCTTGTCCACCTGTTCCGCGGCTCTCCCGTTCTGCAGGGAACTGAGGAGGGCGGGCCGCCGCTGGCGCTCACGACCCGCGCGGACGAGAGCATCGCCGTCGATGTCCGTCTCTCGAATGCCGAATGGGACGGCGCGCCGGCGAGCCTCATGACGATCCGTAAGATTCCCGATACGGATGCGGGACAGCGCCTGCGTATCGTCGAGATGGATCTGCGCCAGCGCGAAAGCCGCGTGCATGAGCTGGAATCGATCCTCGATACCGCCACCGACGGGGTCATCGTGCTCGACGAGACCGGGCGCATCCTGTCCCTCAACCGCTCGGCGGAAGCCCTCTTCGGCTACGATCAGCGCGAGGTGGTGGGGGATGCGATCACCGTGCTTCTCTCTCCCGAGAGCCATATCGTTGCGCTCGATTATCTCGAAGGCCTGCGCTCCCCCGGCGTTAAAAGCCTGCTCAATGACGGCCGCGAGGTTCAGGGCCGGGTGCGCCAGGGCGGCACGATCCCGCTCTTCATGACCATGGGCCATGTGAATGACGGCCCGGACCGGAAGTTCTGCGCGGTCCTGCGCGACATCACCGCCTTCAAGAAGGCGGAGGGCGAACTCATCGGCGCCAAGCGTGCGGCGGAGGAGGCGAGCGCCCAGAAATCCGATCTGCTCGCCAAGATCAGCCACGAGATCCGCACACCGCTCAACGCCATCCTGGGCTTTGCCGAGGTCATGCTGGAGGAGCGTTTCGGTCCCATCGGCAACGAACGCTACAAGGAATACCTGAAGGACGTTCACGCCTCCGGCGCGCATGTCATCAGCCTCGTGAACGACCTGCTCGATCTCGCCAAGGTCGAGGCTGGGCGGATGGAATTGTCCTTCACGAGCGTCAACCTGAACGATCTGGTTTCCGCCTGCTTCACCCTGTTGCAGCCGCAGGCGGCGCGGGACCGCATCGTCATGCGCACCAGCTTCCCCGCGAAACTGCCGCCGGTCGTAGCCGACGAGCGCTCCGTGCGCCAGATAGTGCTCAACCTCGTCTCGAATGCCATCAAGTTCACCGATGCGGGCGGGCAGGTCATCGTCTCGACGGCCCTGACCGACCGGGGCGAAGTCGCCTTCCGCGTGCGCGATACGGGCATCGGCATGACGGAGAAGGAGGTCGAGGCCGCCCTCGAACCCTTCCGCCAGCTCGCCACGGCGCGCAAACGCGGCGGCACGGGCCTGGGCCTTCCCCTGACCAAGGCGCTGGTCGAGGCGAACCGCGGCGCCTTGCAGATCACCAGCCATCCCAACGAGGGCACGCTCGTCGAGGTGATCTTCCCGCCGACGCGGGTTCTGGCCGAGTGACGGCAGGCCTCGTACTGCGCCGTGCCGAACTCTCCGACATGGAGGCCGTGGCGCGGCTGCATCGCCGCGTTCGTGCGGAATGCCTGCCCTATCTGCCCGATCTTCATACGCCGCAGGAGGATCTGACCTTCTTCCAGGAGCAGGTCTTCCCCAAGGGCATCGTCTGGCTGGCGGGGGAGAAAGGACTTCTGATCGGCTATGCCGCCACAAGCGAAGGCTGGCTCGATCATCTTTATGTAGAGCCGTCCCGGCATGGTCGGGACATCGGCTCCGCCCTGCTGGCGAAGGCGAAGGAGAGAGTCGCGAGCCTCGAGCTTTGGACCTTCCAGAAAAACGATCGCGCGCGCCGTTTCTACGAGCGACACGGTTTCGAATGCATCGAACTCACCGACGGCGCGGGCAACGAGGAGAAGGAGCCCGATGCGCGCTATCGCTGGCGGGCATGATCCGGACCGGCCGTGACCGTAGGCTTGCGGTCCGTGTGAATGTGCTAGATTGCGCGCGATTGTAGATAAGGGACAACATCTTGACCGGATCGCACATGGTTTCCGACATCAGCCTCAGCACTCTGGTGCGTCCTCTCGAACCGCCGGATGTGCAGGCCTATCGGGATCTGCGGCTCGAAGCGCTCGCCGGTTCTCCCGCAGCTTTCGGGTCGAGCTATGAGGAAGAAGCCCCGCGCTCCCTCGAGGATTTCAGCGCCCACATTTCGCTCTCCGGCCCCGATGCGATCTTCGGAAGCTTCTCGGGTAATCGGCTGACGGGCATGGCAGGCTTCGCGGTTTATGGGAAGATGAAAGCCCGCCACAAAGGGGTGATGTGGGGCGTGTATGTGCAGCCGGAATGGCGTGGGCGCGGGCTCGGCAAGGTGCTGGTCCAGCGCGTGATCGATCACGCGTCGAGGCATGTGATCATGCTCGAGGCGGCGGTGGGCCTCACCAATGACAGCGCCCGGCGCACCTACCACAAGCTCGGCTTCAAACCCTATGGGATCGAGAGAAAGGCGATCCGCATCGGCGATGTGTTCTACGACGAAGAGCTTCTCTGCATCGACTTCGAGAAGACCGATCCGTGACTCCCATCGCTCATGCGCGCCCCGTCATGACAACGATCGCCCGGAGCACTTTCGGACTCGGAGAAGTCTGAAAGTGCTCTAGGTTCGTATTCTTGGTTCGCACTCCACGAGACGAAGGATCGCCATGTCCACCTATCGCCTCGACAAGCTGTTCTCGCCCCGCTCCGTCGCCGTGATCGGGGCAAGCCCGCGTCCCGGTTCGCTCGGCCTGACCTTTCTGCGCAACCTGATCGAGGGCGGATTCGATGGGAAAATCTACCCCGTCAACCCGCATCACCGGGAAGTAGAGGGCAAGCGCTGCTTCTCCTCCATCGCCAAGCTGCCAGAGGTGCCTGAACTCATCATAATTGCCGTGCCCCCTCGAAGTGTCCTTGGCGTGATCGAGGAAGCGGGGCAGTGCGGCGTGGCGGCTGCCATCATTGCAACGTCGGGGCTCGGATACGGACCGGGTTCTCTCTCCGACCGGACCCGATCGGCCGCCCGCCGGCACGGCCTGCGGATTGTCGGCCCCAATTGCATCGGCGTGATCGCACCGCGGGCGCGGCTCAATGCCAGCTTCGCGGCGCGCAACGCCTTGCCTGGGGACTTGGCGCTGATCTCCCAATCGGGTGCGGTCGCCGCTGGCCTTGTGGAATGGGCGGCGCAAAGACAGGTGGGCTTTTCGGCCATCGTGTCTCTCGGCGACAAGATCGATGTGGATTTCAGCGACTGCCTTGACTTCTTCTCCGGCGATACCGGCACCCGCGCGATCCTGCTCTACATCGAATCCATCGACAACGCGCAGAAATTCATGTCGGCGGCCCGTGCCGCCGCGCGCACCAAACCGGTGGTCGTCATCAAGGCGGGCCGGCATGCACAGGGCGCGCAGGCGGCCGCGACCCATACGGGAGCGATGGCCGGGTCCGATGCGGTCTACGAGGCCGTCTTCCGCCGCGCAGGTTTGCTGCGCGTGCTCGATCTCGACCAGCTCTTTGCGGCGGCGGAAACGCTCGGCCGGCAGAAGCCGTTTCCCGGAAACCGTCTCGCCATCCTTACCAATGGCGGCGGCGTCGGTGTTCTCGCGGTGGACAGGCTCATCGATCTTGGCGGCAAGCTCTCCGGGATATCGGACGAGACGCGAAAGCAGCTCGACGCCATCCTGCCGCCGACATGGTCCCACGGGAATCCCATAGACATCATCGGCGATGCGGATCCCGCCCGCTATAAGGGTGCGCTCGAGGCGCTGCTTGCGGATCCGGAGAACGACGCGATCCTCATCCTCAACGTTCCCACGGCCGTTGCAGGCGCGCCGGAAGCGGCCGCCGCCGTAGCGGACGTGATCAAGCGCGACCGTGCAGAGGGAATGCGCAAGAAACCCGTCTTCGCAGCCTGGATCGGCGAGGATGCGGATTCGGCAAGAGTCTTCGAGGATGTTCACATTCCGCATTTCGCCACCGAGGCGGATGCGGTGCGCGGCTTCCTGCAACTCGTGCGCTACCGTGAGGCGCAGAGCGAACTCATGGAAACGCCGGACAGCCTGCCCCACGATTTCGTGCCGGACACGGCAGCCGCGCAGGAGATCGTCGCGACGGTGCTGGCCGAGGGCCGTCACTGGCTCGATCCGCTCGAGGTCAATGCGTTGCTGCGAGCCTACGATATTCCCGTCGCTCCCGTGACCCTGGCCAGGACGCCCGACGAGGCGGCCGAGGCCGCCCGGCCCATCCTTGCCGAAGGCGGTACGGTGGCGGTGAAGATCCTCTCGCCCGACATCGTGCACAAATCCGATATCGGCGGCGTGAAGCTCGATCTGCCGACGGAAGAGGGGGTGAGGAAGGCGACCGCCGACATCTTCGAACGCGCCGCCCGCCTGCGCCCCGACGCCGCGATCAAGGGCGTCACCATCCAGCCGATGATCCGGCGCGCCAAGGCGCGGGAATTGATCGTGGGCCTTGCCGACGATCCGTCCTTCGGGCCTATCGTGCTGTTCGGGCGCGGTGGAACGGCGGTGGAGGTCATCAACGACAAGGCACTTGCCCTGCCTCCGCTCGATCTCAAGCTCGCCGACGACCTGATCTCGCGCACCCGCGTGTCGCGCATCCTGAAAGCCTATCGCGATGTTCCTGCTGCGGATGAGCGGGCGATCGCGCTCGTCCTGGTGAAGCTCGCGCAGCTCGCCGCCGACCTGCCGGATGTCCGCGAGGTCGATATCAATCCGCTCCTCGCCGATCAGGACGGGGTGATCGCCGTAGATGCCCGCGTGGCTGTCGCGCTCGAGACGCGAAAGGGCATGGGGCATCCCCGGTTCGCCGTGCGGCCGTATCCGAAGGAATGGGAGCGCACGATCACGCTGCGTAGCGGGCGCAAAGCCTTCGTGCGTCCGGTCCGGCCCGAGGACGAGGAAGAGTTCCGGCGTTTCTTCCAGCACGTGACGCCCGAGGATCTGCGCCTGCGCTTCTTCGCGCCGGTGCGGGACTTCAGCCACACCTTCCTCGCGCGCCTCACGCAGCTCGACTATGCCCGCGCCATCGCCTTTGTCGCCTTCGATGCTCAGACCGGAGACATGATGGGCGCCGTGCGCCTCCATGCGGACGCCAACCATGAGACCGGGGAATATGCCATTCTGTTGCGCTCGGACCTCAAGGGCCTCGGCCTCGGCTGGGCTCTGATGCGCCTGATGATCGAGTGGGCCAAGGTCGAAGGCTTGCGCGTGGTCGAGGGGCAGGTGCTGCGCGAGAACGTCACCATGCTCGACATGTGCCGCCAGCTCGGTTTCTCCATACGCAACGATCCGGACGACCCGGAGCTGCGGGTCGTGACGTTGCCGATCGCGGCGATCGATCAGCCGGAGCATCTTTTCGAGGAAGCGTGAGCCTCAGACATGATGGAGGCGGCATCCCGCATGAAGCAGGGGAGTGCCGCCTTGAAGAGACAGATGCGTTAGAGCATCGTGCGCAAAAGTGGCCCCGGTTTTGCGGCCGCACGATGCTCTCATCAGAGGAGAAAGCATCGGATGATCCTAAAAGTGGAAGCCACTTTTAGGTCCGAGGCTTTAGTGATCGTCGCTCTTCACATCGCCCACATGCTTCTGGGCGTAGAGCTGGTGGCCGAGCTGCTCGATGAGGGAAATCTGGGTTTCGAGGAAGTCGATATGGCTTTCCTCGTCCTTCATCAGCTCTTCGAACAGGTTCTTCGACACCCGGTCGCCGACGCTTTCGCAATAGGTAGCGGCTTCCCCGTAGAGTTCGCGGGCGTCGTATTCCGCCGCGAGGTCGCAATCGAGAATTTCGCGGACATTCTGGCCGATCCGCAGCGGGTCGAGCACTTGGAGGTTGGCGAAGCCGTCAAGGAAGATGATGCGCTCGACGAAACGGTCGGCGTGGTGCATCTCCTCGATGGATTCCTTGCGCCAGGCCTTGGCGAGTTCCTTGTAGCCCCAATTGTCGAGAAGCCGGTAATGCAGCCAGTATTGGTTGACGGCCGTCAGCTCGCTGCGCAGGCCGCGATTGAGATATTCGATAACTCTTTGATCGCCCTTCATCCTGACCCTCGTCTCGAGCCGGCATCCTTCAGCCCCGCGCCACCTTATCTAGAGGAATTACAAACGAGGAAAAGATGTTTGTGATTCAAAGGGTGGGTTCGGCGGCGGCCTGCTCGGGCAATCCAGGGCAGCAACCGCGCCGACAGGCGGAAACCGGCTCGACGCCCGCATCGGCCAGCGCCTTGTCCATGATGGCGCGGATCGTCCGGACGCAGCGCCCACAATTCGGGCTGCACCCCAGGCAGCGATAGACCTGTGCCGGCGTGCGCGGGCAATCCGGGCCCGGCGTGAGACAGGCCTTCACGTCGCCGTCGGAGAGGATGTTGCAGGAGCAGACGATCATGACAATCAGTTTAGAATCGTTAAAAACTATAGATCTATCAATTAGTTAATCTGATGCGGCCTGCTTTGCAAAGGCTTCAGGCTGCGCCCGGTTGTCACGGCGCTCTGCATTCAGGCGAGGCGTTTGAAGAGACCCGGATAATCGAGAACGAAGCCGTCCTCATCGACGGGGAGATCCGCCGTGAAGGCACTCTCAAGACTTTCGAAGCGATAGAGCTTTCGCGGTTCGACCGCCGTGTAGCGTTGCTCCCGCGGCGATACCTTCAGGCTCGGGACCTCGATGTAGCACAGGCGGATTTCCGCCGACTCATCCTGTTTCGGATCGAGCCGTCGGATGGGTAACGTATTGGTGATGGGAGAGGCCTGAATGTCGATGTCGATGCAGCCCTGGAGCGCAGGCTGCTCCACACCGTTCTCCCGCCAGGTACCTTGACCGTTGGTTTCCAGATGCAGCGCCCGCCCCGAAACGCTCCGGAGGCGGGCCTCCCGCATGCGCCACGCGGAATCGACCTTAAGCCGATAGGTCAGGCCGAAGCGCGATCGGTCATCGTTGCCGATCATGACGCCGGAAAGTTCGATGCCGCCATCCGAGGGGCTGATTTCCACGTGCTCCATTCCCGCCTCGCAACCTTCCCAGGCTGACCAGCGGATTGTGCGGGCGATGAAGTTGGATGGCATGCAGGGCTCCCCGTCCGGTCGTTCAGGCTCCCAGGAGAGGAGCTGGGCTCATTCCTTCACCACCACCACATGCAGCCGTCTCGGCCCATGCGCGCCGAGCAGCATGGTCTGCTCGATATCGCCGGAGCGGGAGGGACCGGTGATCCAGTTGACCGTGCGTGGCATGCCGCCCTTGCCGAAGGCGAAGCGGACCTTGTTCCACACGGTCTCGTAATCGCCCGCGATGTCCTTGGCCGACACGACGACGATGTGGTTGTCGGGCAGGAAATTGAGGGTCGAGGGATTCTCGGATCCTGAGACCAACACAAGGGTTCCGGTTTCGGCCACGCCGCCGAAGGCATGGCTGACGGCGTTGAGATCGCCGCCCTCGCTCGGCCCGTGCGAGATGTCCAGGGACGTCTCGCCCCAGGGCATGGCGGTCAGGCGCAAATCGCGTCCCATGCGCAGGGTGGCGGGCAGGTTGTGGTCGCGCAGGAAGGCGGCGACGGATTGCGGCACGTCGGCAGATGTCTCGACCTCCGTCACCGTGGCGAGCGCGGCTTCCGCCTGCAGCTTGAACAAGGCCAAACGCTGTTCGCCCGAGACCTGTCCGCGCGCCGGGACCAGCCCCCTCGGCGCACGCTCCAACCGCTCTGTCGCGATCTGCCGCCGGATCGTCTCCTTGCCCGATACGCCGAGGGAGCGGCGGATATTGGCGAGAATCTCGTCACGCGCGCTCATGCGGCTCTTCCTTTGCGTTCCCTTTTCCAACGGTCCTGGAAGGTTTCTCCCTGTGGCGTCGGGAAGTCGCGATATTTCGTCCAGCCCCGGGCGAAGGGCAGCCATTTGAACCGACCGCGATTGCGGCCTGCAAAACCCAATGCGCCCATGGCGGCACGGGTTGCGAGCCGATAGAGGGCGGGGCGCTTGGCGAAGAAGCCCCAGAAGGCGAGCCCGGAGCGGAAGGTGGCGGGCGTCAGGTGATGCTCGAATTCCCGCTCGCGCCAGTGGCGCATGAGTTTGGGAAGGGGAATACGTACCGGGCAAACGCTTTCGCAACGCCCGCAGAAGGTGGTGGCATTGGGCAGATGGCCCGCCTTGTCGACGCCGATCAGGGCCGGAGTGAGCACAGCGCCCATCGGGCCGGGATAGACCCAGCCGTAAGCATGCCCGCCGACGGCGTGATAGACCGGGCAATGGTTCATGCAGGCGCCGCAGCGGATGCAGCGCAGCATCTCCTCGAAGCTCGTGCCGAGCATGGAGGAGCGCCCGTTATCGAGAAGGACCACGTGGTAGTTCTGTGGACCGTCCGCATCGCCGAGATGGCGCGGGCCGGTGGAGAAGGTGGTGTAGACCGACATCTCCTGGCCCGTGGCCGAGCGGGCGAGAACGCGCAGGATCTGGCTCACGTCTTCGAGCGTCGGCACCAGCTTCTCGATGGAGGCCAGCACGATATGCGTCTTCGGCAGGATCTGCGTGAGATCTCCGTTGCCCTCGTTGGTGACGATGACCGACGTGCCGGTCTCCGCCACGAGGAAATTCGCGCCCGTGATGCCGACATCGGCAGTAAGAAAGCGCTCGCGCAGGACGGCACGCGCTTCGGTGAGCAGCTTCACCGGTTCCGAGAGATCGCGCTTGGGATCGAGGTTCTTGTGAACGCGGCGAAAGTCCTGCTCGACCTGCGTCGCGTTGAGATGCACGGCGGGCGCGATAATGTGGCTCGGCAGCTCGTTGCGGAGCTGGATGATGTATTCGCCGAGATCGGTTTCGACCGGCGTGATGCCATGTGCTTCAAGATGGCCGTTGATCTCGATTTCCTCGGCGATCATCGACTTGCCCTTGGTCACCGTCTTCGCGCCGGCCTCGCGGCAGATAGAGAGAATGACGTTGCGGGCTTCCTCGGCATTGCGGGCGAAATGCACATGACCGCCCGAGGCTTTGACCTTCCCCTCATAGGCTTCGAGATAGAGATCGAGATGTTCGAGCGTGTGGTTCTTGATGTCCCGCGCGGAATCCCGCAGGGCCTCGAATTCCGGCAGCTTGTCGGCAGCCTTCTGGCGCTTGTCGATGAAGCCCTGCTTCACATTGCCCAACGCCTTCTGCAACTGCGTATCGGCCAGAGCCCGGGCGGCATTCTGCTTGAACTGGGGAGAGGTGGTGTGAACGGTCATGGCCTTGCCCTATCGTCCGGCTTCATTTTTCGCCATGCCGATGGGCGGCTCGTCCGTCATGCCGGCGAGAATCTCCGCCACGTGGCGCACTGCGATCGGCTTGCCGTCGCGGCTGAGCTTGCCGGCCATGTTCATCAGGCAACCGAGATCGCCGGCGAGCAGGGTCGGCGCATGGGTCGCCTCGATGTTCTTCGCCTTGGCGTCGACGATGGCTCCGGAAATATCGCTGTACTTCACCGCGAAGGTGCCGCCGAAGCCGCAGCAGACGTCGCTCTCGTCCATCTCCACGAGGGTGACTCCCTCCATGCTGGCGAGCAGCTTGCGCGGCTGGGTCTTCACCCGCAATTCCCGCAGGCCCGAGCAGGAATCGTGGTAGGTCACGGCGCCGTTGAAGGCGGCGTCGACCTTGGTGACGCCGAGAACATCCACCAGGAAACTCGTCAGCTCATAGGTCCTGGCGGCAAGCTCGTTGGCCTTGGGCAGCCAGTTCGGATCATCGTCGAAGAGTTCCGGATAATGGGCCTTGATCATTCCGGCGCAGGAACCTGAGGGGGCGACCACGTAATCGTAACCGCGAAACGCTTCGATGACCTGCTCCGCCAGATCCCGCGTGGTGCCGCGGTCGCCGGAATTATAGGCCGGCTGGCCGCAGCAGGTCTGGACCGGCACCTCCACGGTGCAGCCCGCATCCTCCAGAAGCTTCACCGAGGCGAAGCCTATGGAGGGGCGCATGAGGTCGACGAGGCAGGTGACGAAAAGGCCGACGCGGGGCTTTTTGCGGCCGGTCGCAGCCGGGGACGCCGTGCCGCTCATTGGCTGACCTTTTTCCCAGTGGCGTCGAATTGTTTCAGATAGGCGAGAAGGTCGTCGATCTTCTTATCGTCCTTGATCCCCGCAAAGATCATCTTGGTGCCCGGGATCTTGGCCCGCGGATCCTTGATGTATTCCCGGAAGGTCGCATCGTCCCAGGTGATGCCGGAATTCTTGTTGGCGGGGGAGTAGGTATAACCTTCATAGGTGCCGGCCTTGCGGCCGATGACTCCGTTGAGCACCGGGCCGACGGCGTTCTTCGCGCTTTCGCCGATCTGGTGGCAGGCCTTGCATTGGGTGAACAACTTCTCTCCGGCGGCGGGGTCTCCGACCTTCGCCGGGGCCTCCTGGGCGCTCGCCATGTCGAGGCCGGTCAATGGCCAGGAAAGGAGAACGGCGGTTGAGAGAACGAGCAAGCGCATTAGAATCTCCTTTGCATGCATGGCTCGGCCATTTTAGAGACATTCCACATTATTGGAAAAAGTCTCGGAGGGCAGCTACCATTCTCAGGTAGGCGGTCATGCGCCCAACGCCACCCCACGAGCCGCCAGGGAGAGACGTCATGTCGATCGCATTCCCCAAGCCGGACGGGGCTATCCTGTCGCGCCGGAGCGAGATCGTCGCGGGCCTTCGCCGCCTTGTCGCGCCTGAAGCCCTGATCATCTCCGAGGACGAGCGCCGGGCGTTCGAGACGGATGGCCTGACCGCCTATCGCCAGATCCCCCTGGCGGTGGTACTCCCTTCCTCGACTGAGGAGGTCGCGGCCGTTCTGCGCTTCTGCAACGAGCATGGGGTGAAGGTCGTGCCGCGCGGGGCTGGCACGTCCCTGTCGGGCGGGGCGATTCCGCAAGAGGATGCCATCGTGCTCGGCGTCGCCAAGATGAACCGGGTGCTCGAGGTCGATTTTTCAAACCGCATCGCCCGTGTGGAATCCGGCATCACCAATCTCGGCATCAGCCAGGCGGTGGCCCATGAGGGATTCTTCTATGCCCCCGACCCTTCGAGCCAGCTCGCCTGCACAATTGCGGGCAACATCGCCATGAATTCCGGTGGTGCGCATTGCCTGAAATACGGGGTTACCACCAACAATCTGCTCGGCGTTACCCTGGTGCTTCTTGACGGCACGATCGTGCGGCTCGGCGGTGAGCATCTGGACAGCGGTGGCTACGATCTTCTCGGCCTCATCTGCGGCTCGGAAGGGCAGCTCGGGGTCGTCACCGAAGCGACGGTGCGGATCCTGCGGGCCGCGGAAGGGGCGCGCCCCGCGCTCTTCGGTTTCGAGCATGTGAACGATGCGGGCGCCTGCGTCGCCGCCATCATCGCTGCGGGCATCATCCCCGTCGCCCTCGAATACATGGACCGCCCCGCGATCCAGATCTGCGAGGCCTTCGCCCATGCGGGCTATCCGCTCGACGTGGAGGCGATGCTGATCGTCGAGGTCGAGGGATCGGACGCGGAAATCGACGATATGCTCCGGCGCATCGTGGCGATCGCCGAACCTTTCAATCCGAAGACCATCAAGGTCTCGCAATCGGAGGCCGAGAGCGCGGCGATCTGGAAGGGGCGCAAATCCGCCTTCGGCGCTACGGGCCGTGTGGCCGATTACATCTGCATGGACGGCACCATTCCGACCGGACAATTACCTTACGTTCTCAAGCGCATCGACGAGATCGCGAAATCCTACGGACTCGGCGTCGCCAATGTCTTCCATGCGGGTGATGGCAACCTGCATCCCCTCGTAATGTTCAACACCAACAAGCCGGGCGAGATGGAGAAGGCGGAGGCCGCGGGCGAGGACATCCTCAAGCTCTGTGTCGAGGTCGGCGGCTGTCTCACGGGCGAGCACGGGGTCGGAATCGAGAAACGGGATCTGATGACTTATCAGTTCAATGCTGTCGATCTGGCGCAGCAGATGCGTGTGCATGGCGTGTTCGATCCGCTCTGGCTGCTCAATCCCGCCAAGGTCTTTCCTCTCGAAGGAAGGCTTGTGGAAGGGAGGCTTGCCGCGTGAGCGCCTATATACCCCGCGACGAGCAGGAAGCAGCCGCCGTCGTCACAGAAGCTGTGGCCAAGAGGACAAAGCTTACCATCGCAGGCAGCAATACCAAGGCAGCTGTCGGCAGGCCTGTTCAGGCCGATGCAAGCCTGTCCTCGACCGCATTGAAAGGCATCACCCTCTACGAGCCGGCTGAACTCGTCATTTCCGCGCGCAGCGGCACGCCGCTGTCCGAAGTGGTGCGGACATTGGCCGGAAAGGGACAGGAACTGCCCTTCGAGCCGATGGATTACCGCCCGCTTCTCGGGTCGAAAGGCGAGCCGACGATCGGCGCCGTCGCGGCGATGAACATCTCCGGCCCACGCCGGATCATGGCGGGCGCCGCCCGGGACAGCCTGATCGGCGTGCGCTTCGTCAATGGGCGCGGCGAGATCGTGAAGTCCGGCGGGCGTGTGATGAAGAACGTCACCGGCCTCGATCTGGTGAAGCTCATGGCCGGATCCTGGGGTACCCTCGGTTTGCTCACCGAGGTCACTTTCAAGGTTCTGCCGAAGCATGAGCGCATGTCGACCCTCCTGATGCGCGGCCTCGACGATAAAAGCGCCATCGAGGCCCTGTCGCAGGCTCTCGGCTCTCCCTTCGATGTCACCGGCGCGGCGCATCTGCCGGCGCCGGACCGGCAGGGTGCGCGCACGCTGATCCGGCTCGAAGGTTTCTCGGTATCGGTGGATTACCGTCTCAACGAGCTGCGCCGTCTCCTCAAGCGCTTCGAATCCGCCGACATCCTTGAAGGCCGGGGAGCTGAAGCTCTCTGGCAATCGGTGCGCGATGCGACCGTTCTCCACAATCGCGGCGACCAGGCCATCTGGCGCGTCTCGACGGCGCCCATGAAAGGGCCCGATTTTACGGCTCGTGTGGCCGCTGCCGTCGATGCCCGGTGGTTCTACGATTGGGGCGGCGGCCTCATCTGGATCGCGACGCCTTTGGACGGCGATCTGGGCGCGGCGGCCATCCGTGAAGCCACCAAGGCTTTCGGCGGTCATGCGACCCTGGTGGGCGCTCCGGAGGAGCAGCGCTCGACGCTCGACGTGTTCGAGCCGCAGGATGAGGCCGTGATGACATTGACGCGCAGTATCAAGGCGTCGTTCGATCCGTCCGGCATTCTCAATCCGGGCCGGATGTATGCGGGAGTTTAGAGTGACAGGAAGCGTAGCCGTTGCGTTGCAGGACCCGAAACCCGGCCGGTCGGGGCTCTATGCGGGACTTGCAGTCGCGCTCGTCATTCTCACCGCGATCATTCTGTTGAGCATGGGGCGTCTGCCGATCTGCAAATGCGGGACGGTGGAATTCTGGCATGGAACAGTGAAGGATTCCGGCAATTCCCAGCACCTGACCGACTGGTATTCGTTCTCCCACATCATCCACGGCTTCCTGTTCTATCTGGGCGCGTGGCTCATCGGCCTCGTCCGTGGCAGGCCGCTGCCGCTCGGCATCGCGTTTCTGCTGGCGCTCGGGGCCGAATGCGCGTGGGAGATCGTCGAGAACACCAACATGATCATCGACCGTTACCGCGCGACGAACATCGCGCTGGACTATTACGGCGACAGCGTCATCAACTCCCTGTCCGACATCCTGATGATGAGCGCCGGCTTCTTCCTGGCGCGGGTCTGGCCGGTCTGGCTGACGGTTCTTGCGGCCATTCTCATGGAAGTGATCGTCGGCTACTGGATTCGGGACAATCTTGCTCTCAATATCATCATGCTGATCCATCCCTTCGAGGCCATCAACCAATGGCAGGCAGGGAGCTGAGTCGAACCCATGCAGACCAATTTCACTCCCGATCAGCTGAAAGACCCGGCCATGGCGAGTTCGGAGAAGATTCTCCGGACCTGCGTCCATTGCGGCTTCTGCACGGCGACCTGCCCGACCTATCTGCTGCTCGGCGACGAGCTCGATTCGCCGCGTGGCCGCATCTACCTCATCAAGGACATGCTGGAAGGCGGAAAGCCTGCCACGCCCGAGGTGGTCAAGCATATCGACCGCTGTCTCTCCTGCCTTTCCTGCATGACCACATGCCCCTCGGGCGTGCATTACATGCATCTCGTGGACCATGCCCGCGCCTATATCGAGGCCACCTATACGCGGCCTTGGCACGACAGACTCATGCGGTCGATCCTGGCTGCGATCCTGCCCTATCCGAATCGCTTCCGCTTCGCCATCGGAGCGGCTTTGCTGGCCAAGCCTTTCCAGGGAGCAATCGGTGCGTTGCCGCTGTTCGGCAAGCGGCTGCAGGCCATGATCGAGCTGGCCCCGGATCAGGTGCCCGCCCGCTCGCCCTTCGATGCGCCGGGCGTGTTCAAGGCCGAAGGACAGCGCCGGGGACGGGTGGCGATCCTGTCCGGCTGCGCCCAGCCCGTGCTGAAGCCCGGCTTCAACGAGGCGGCTTTGCGTCTGCTCAACCGCCATGGGGTCGATGTGGTCCAGCCCAAGGGCGAGGGCTGCTGCGGCGCGCTCGTCCACCATATGGGCCGCGAGGAGGAGGGGCACGCCTTCGCCAGGCGCAATATCGATGCCTGGATCGCCGAGATGGACGGGGAGGGGCTGGATGCCATCATCGTCACCGCTTCCGGCTGCGGTACCACCATCAAGGATTACGGCTTCATGTTCCGGGAAGACCCGGCCTATGCCGAAAAGGCGGCCCGGGTTTCGGCTATCGCCAAGGATATCACGGAATATGTCACCACCTTGAAGCTCACGGAGCCGGTGCGCGAGACCGACCTCGTCGTCGCCTATCACTCGGCCTGCTCCATGCAGCATGGCCAGCAGATCCGCACCGAGCCCAAGACCCTCCTGAAGCAGGCCGGCTTTACCGTTAAGGATGTGCCGGAAGGACATATCTGCTGCGGCTCGGCGGGCACCTACAATTTGCTTCAACCCGAAATCGCGGCCCAGCTCAGAGCGCGCAAGGTGGCCAATATCGAGCGCACCAGGCCCGACCTTATCGCCACCGGCAATATCGGCTGCATGACCCAGATCGGGAAGGGCACCGGAATCCCCATCGTCCATACGGTCGAGCTTCTCGACTGGGCGACGGGCGGCCCGATGCCCGAGGCCCTGGAGGCGGCAGGTTTCGAGAAACGCCTCTCACGGCCGTTAACCATCGCGGCTGAGTAACTCTGTCACGCTGCCATGTAGCGAAATTTTGTTTCCACCCCCGCCCGCTCTAGGCTAAAAGGTGTCCAAAGTATGAATTTTTAGGTCAGAAGGGGGCGGCACCATGTCTTCCGGTTGGACGTCTTTCAGGAACCGTTTTGGTAAGAAACCCGAGGAGGTCTTTGCAAACCTCCCGCTGCAAAAGGCCGAATCCGCAACATCAGGCCTGCCAATTCCGCCTGCAAAGGACGAGCCGGTCCTCGCTCGGCCCAACGGAGCGCTCGATTCCGTCGGCCAGAAGAACGAACTGATCCGCGTCCGTTTTGCCAATCTGATTGACCGGCTTGAGGAAATCCGCAGCCTCAAGGACGATTTCACCCTGCTGAGCGAGCCGGTCTACGACCTCATCCGCAATTATCCCCAGCTCCAGTCCCGCCTCATGGAAACGGAGGCCGTACTGAAGCAGGAGACCGAAATGACGGTCGCCCTTCGCCGGGAGCTGGCTGATCTCACCAGCATCCAGGCGCGGATGTCCGACGATCTGTCCGCCACTGTCTCGCAGCTGCGCAAGGCTGAAACCAAGGTCCGCGATCAGGAATCGGCCATCGAAGACCTTCGCCTCAACATGAAGGACAAGGAGGCGATCGTCGCCGATCTCGAAAACCAGCTGACTATCGAGACCGAGCGCGCCCGCAACATCACGGAAGAAAATCAGGCCCTACGGCTCGAAGCCCAGGAGGCGGACCAGACGGTGGCCCGCGCCGAGCGCGAGCTGATCGAAACCCGTGAGCGCAACGGCCTCCTCGACCATGAGGTGAAGCGCCTGCAGAAGGTTGCGGAGGAGCAGAATTATCGGCTCTCCAGCCTCACCAACCGTTACGGTGAGCTGGAAACCCAGCTCGAGGGCACCCGCCAGCGCGCCTCCGAGCTCGAGACCAAGCTGATGAGCGAGCAGGTGCTGCGCCAGCGGCTCGAGACTCAGCTCGATTCCGAGCGTTCCGCGCATCAGACCGATCTTTCGGCCCTCGACATGAAGATCGAAGGTCTCAATTCCCGTCTTGGCGCCACGGACAAGATCCTGGCTCATACCCGCGATCAGCTCCGCGACAAGAACGAGGCGCTACGCGGCGTCGAGCGCAGTCTGAAAGAGACGACCATCGAGAAGAACACGGTCGACCGGCGTCTGGAGGCGACCCAGCAGGAGGTCGAGCGTCAGGTCGCCATGGTCAACGAATTGCAGCGCTCCCGCATAGAACTGCAGGAGCGCGTGGAGATGCTCAACAAGGCCATCGCAGCCAAGGACTTCCAGATCGAAAGCTCCGACAACAAGGTGGCAAGTCTCTCCGAGCGCATCGACCAGCTCACCAAGCGCTTCGAGCAGGATCGCAGCACGCTGGAATCCACCAATCGTCGCCTCACGGAAGAGCTGCAGAACGAGAAGGCCGAGCGCTCGCTCATCCAGGGCGCGCTGGAAATCGCACGCGAGAGCCGCATCAAGATCCAGAAGAAATACGTATCCCTGCGCAAGAAGACGCGCCTCGATACGCAGGAGGACGACCCGACCCTCTTCGACGAGGAGGAGGTCGAGACGAATGTCCGGCCGCTGAAATCCTCGGACGCGGAGTAAGGAACGCTCGAGAAGCCCCGCAGCATCGCGGGGCTTTTGTTTGATAGGGCAGCCTCGCAGCCGCAATCGACGATCCCCCGACCTTGGCAGGCATCGCCTTGCCTTGAGGGACGGGTGCGTGAACCCGGAAGGCCCGGTTCTCAGGCTCCCTCATAAATGATCCGGCAAAACGGGCATCTGGAGCCGAAAAGATCGTGCAGCATCAGAGGTTCGGGCCCTGATGAATTAGCCTCTCACCCATTGATTCACATCAAGATCGGAGCTTCCCGCATCGGATAGGCTCTTGCCGTATTGAAATCTCGTGGCTGCCTGTCAAGCCTGTGCGAAAGGCTGTACCTGGGAAGAGGCGGAAGGCACCGGATGCCGTGCCTCAACCGTCGGGCCAGGCGATTGCTTCGCGATTGAGCGATCCCGGCCAACGATCCACCCTTGCTTTGGAAGGCAGTCTTGAGGGAGGAGAACATGGAGATCCGCAAGTATCTCGCCGAGGCCATCGGTACGTTCTGGCTTACCTTTGCCGGGTGCGGCAGCGCCGTCATCGCGGCGGGCTTCCCTCAGGTTGGCATCGGGCTGCTCGGGGTTGCGCTCGCCTTCGGCCTGACCGTTCTCACCATGGCGTATTCCATCGGCCACATCTCAGGCTGCCATCTCAACCCCGCCGTCACCGTCGGGCTTGCCGCGGGCGGCCGTTTTCCGGCCAAGGATATCGTGCCCTACATCGTGGCGCAGGTCGTCGGCGCCATCGTCGCCTCGGCCGTTCTCTATGCCATCGCGCGCGGCGCGCCCGATTTCGATCTCGCCAAGGGGTTCGCCGCCAACGGTTACGGCGATCATTCGCCCGGGCATTACACCCTGCTATCCGGTCTCATCGCCGAAGTGGTTCTGACGATGATGTTTCTGTTCATCATCATGGGGGCCACGCACGGCAAGGCGCCGGTCGGGTTCGCGCCGATCGCCATCGGTCTTGGGCTCACGCTGATCCATCTCGTCGGCATTCCGATCACGAATACATCGGTGAATCCGGCCCGCAGCACCGGACCGGCTCTGTTCGTCGGCGGATGGGCGCTCGCACAATTGTGGCTGTTCTGGGTGGCGCCGCTGATCGGCGGAGTTCTGGGCGGGATTCTCTATCGTTGGCTCAGCGAGGAGCCGGCCGCGCTGGTCACAGGCATACCGCGGGCTCCCGCGCACTAAAGCATCGTGCGCAAAAGTAGACCCGGTTTTGCGGCCACACGATGCTCTCATCTGATGCGCTAGGTCCCGGTGTAATTTCGCGTGTGTCCGCCAAACCTGCGGACACACCATCACGTATCTTCAGCAGCCTCTTTCACAAGCCGGTAACTGAGATAAGAAGGGTCTCGACGGGAATCGCGGCGGCCTGATCCGCTCCCATGCCAAACCGATGGAGCGGATATCCGTGAGCTTCGATCCAGTAGCGTTCCGGCGCCGGGTGCGCCTTCTTCTCGACGATCATGCGAAGGCTTTCGCTCGTCCCGTGGAGGATCACGCCCTGCTGCGGAGCCAGATCGAGCGGGGCGAAGATATCCATTCCCGCCATACCTTTCCCGGCCATGTGACCACGTCGGCGATGATCCTGGACGAGACGGGACGGTACACTCTCCTCATCCGCCACCGCTCCCTCGGGCGCTGGCTGCAGCCGGGCGGGCATTACGAGATGCCGGACGATCTGGAAGCCTCCGCTCTGCGGGAAGCAGTCGAAGAGACGGGATTGCAGGATCTCGCCCTCGATCCCTGGCATCGGGCGACCGGCCTTCCCATCGATATCGACAGCCATCGCATTCCGGCTCGCCCTGAGCGGCAGGAGCCGGAGCATTGGCATCACGATATCCGCTATGTGGTGCGGGCGCGAAGCGCCGATGCGCTCCGCCCGGACTTCGACGAGGTCGAGCAGGCCGCCTGGCACCCTCTTTCGATCCTGCAGGACATTGCCCCGGCGGCGGTGAGGAATATGCAAAGGCTCGGCCTCGTCGGAATATGAGGGCCCGTCAGGGCAAGACGATCCGGGATTGCATCGTCATGGGCGAAATAAAGATCGCTTGTACAGACTGCATCTTCCCTAGAGCATCGTGCGCAAAAGTGGACCCGGTTTTGCGCTTAGAACGATGCTCTCATCCGATGCTTTAGCGTCGATATGGATCTGATAAAATTTGCGCCAAGTATTTTTCGGACAAATGCAAAGATTGGTCTTCTTATTACGCTAAGTCATCGTTAACGGATTAGGCGACATTGTGTCCGCATTGCGGTGTGCGGAGATTCGGGACAATGTTGTCTCTTGCTCGTTTGCGGTGGCCTTCGGTGCGGATTCGTATCGCCGCGCTGAGTGGCGTGATGGTGCTGGGGTTCGGGATCGTCGGTGCGGTCTTCCAGGCCGGTCGTGTGGACGTGGAACGGGCGCTCGACGTCCAGCAGACCTATGCGGCTCTGGCCGAGAAGGCCTACCAGTTCCGGGTCCGCGCCGACGCCTTGAAGATTACCGCCCGGGCATGGACCGCATCCCGCCTTGGGCATCACGGCCAGGCCTTCAACGAACAGCACAGCGCCCTCGTCGAGCAACTTGTCGCCATGAACGCTGCGCCGGGCGCGACCCTGATCGCGCAGGAAGTGGCGGAACTCGTCCAGCGTTCAACAGGGTTGATCCAGCAGGCAAGGATCCTCGACAGCCTCTATCTCAGCATCGGCTATCAGGCCGGGGAGGGGGCCCGCGGACGTCTCATGTCGACCGCGGCAAACCTCGAAAAACTGGCCAGGCCCCTTGCAAGTGGCGGCGAGGCTGATCCCTTGCGCCTATGGGCGGCTACGCTCGGCATGTTCCATCAGGAGGCCAAGGCCCGCGCCTCGCTCGAGGACAGCAGCATCCTGGGCGCTTTCGAAGTGGAGCAGGGACGCTTCACACGGGCACTCAACCGGCTCGGTGGAGATGCCGCCGAGGCGAAGCCCGCCCTCGCGGAGGCCGGTGAAGCCTATACGGCCGCCTTCAACGCCTGGGCTGGCCTGGAACAGAAGGTCTCCGGGGAGGGTGAGCACCTTACCGGGCAATTCGATCTGCTTGTGCCGATACTCGAACAATTGCTCGCCAAGGTGCGGGCCGAGGCGCAGGAAACCGATACACGTCTGATTGCCTCGCAGCAGCACACCTTCACGCTGATCCTCTGGGTGATGGGAGGCGCGCTCGCGCTCGGCCTGATCCTGACCCTGCTCGTCGGGCGCTCGATTTCCCTGCCGCTCAGCCGCCTTCAGCAGGCGATGCAGCGTTTGGCCGATGGCGACGCGACCACAGAAATCCCCTCCACCAGATCCTCCGATGAAATCGGCGCGATGGCGCGCACGGTCCTGGTCTTCCGCGACAACGCCCTCGAGCGCGAGCGCCTCACCGGCGAGCGCGAGGGAATGGCGGCTGTGGAGGCACAGCGTGCCGCCGCAATCACACAGGCGATCGGTGACTTCGATGCATCCGTCGATCAGATCCTGGCCGAGGTCCGGCGGGCCTCCGGCGATCTCGCGACGGCAGCCGGACAACTTCAGGGATCGGCCCATCATGTCACGCAGCAGGCGCAGGCCGCGGGCGATGCTTCGAGCCGCGCATCGATGAACGTGTCGGCTGTGGCAAGCGCCGCCGAGGAACTCGATGCCTCGCTTGCGGAGGTCGCAGCCCGGACAAGCGCATCGGCGAAGGCTTCCGAGCGCGCTGTCCTCGAGGCCAGGGGCGCATCCGGCAGCATGTCGGCCCTGTCCGCAGCCACCTCGCAGATCGACGAAGTGGCGGGCCTGATCCGCACGATCGCGTCGCAGACCAATCTTCTCGCTCTCAATGCGACGATCGAGGCGGCGCGCGCCGGAGAGGCGGGCAAGGGGTTTGCCGTGGTGGCGAGCGAGGTCAAGACGCTCGCAGCCCAGACGACGCGGGCGACCGAGGATATCGCCCGGCAGATCGAGGCCGTGCAGGCGGCCTCGCGCGATACGCTGGGCGCGCTCGGCTCTGTACAGGGCAGCGTGGAGGATCTTGCGACGGTCGTATCCGCCGTTGCCGTTTCTGTGGGCCAGCAGACGATGGCGGTGTCGGAGATCGCCCGCTCCGTCGCGCAGGTTTCCGATGAAGCGCAGGCAGGTGCGGCGGCCATCCAGACCACGGAAGCCGTCGCCGTGCATTCCCTGGAGGCGGCCCAGGCTGTTGCGGACCTCTCCGTCGCGCTGGAGCGGCAGGCGGAGCGTCTCGGGGCGGAGATCGGCCAGTTCCTCGACAATGTCAGGGCCGCCTGACGTTCCCTTTGCGAGAGGCACTGGCGATCCCCCTAACAAACGCCCTGGCCATGCTTACATCTCCTTCCGACGCTTGAGGCGTGTGAAGGAGATTTGTCATGAACGACCAGGAACGCCAGGTCATCGCGGATATTTTTCGCCGCTTGGAACAGGTCGCAAACCAGCCGCGCGATCCGGAGGCGGAGGCCTTCATCGCGGATAGAGTGCGCCAGCAGCCCTATGCGCCCTATGCCATGGCGCAGGCCCTTTTCGTCCAGGAGCAGGCGCTCGCCAATCTTCACGCCGAGAACGAGGCTCTTCGCACCGAGCTTGAGAATGCCAGACGTCAGCCGCAGCAAGGCAGCTTCCTGTCCGGCCTTTTCGGCGGCGGTGCCCGTCCGCCCGAGCCGGATTATCGGGAGCCGCCGCGCCAGGCCTCACCCTGGGGTCAGCCGAGCCCGCAGCCGGTGCAGCAGCCCTTCCAGCAACCACCCTTTGGCGCGCCGCAGGGTGGCGGCATGGTGGGCGGCGCTCCCGGTCCGTGGGGCGGCATGCAGCAGCGTAGTGGCGGCGGTTTCCTGCAAGGCGCGATCTCGACGGCGGCCGGCGTCGCCGGCGGCGTGATGATCGCCAACGCCCTGTCGCATGCCTTCGGCGGAGCAGGAGCGGCGGCACAGAGTGCCCTCGGGGACAAATCGGCCCTGGCCGATCTGGGTGGTACCCAAGGCAATGATGCCGGCAATGCGAGTAATGCCAGCATCACGGACGCACTCTATCCGGGCCAGCAGGACGATCAGAACAATCAGAACAATCAGGATGATCAGGACGATCAGGACGATTGGGATATGGGCGGCGATAATGGGGATGGGGGCGACTGGACCTGATCTCGTCCTCATCCGGTGACGGCAGAGCGCCCGCCAATGACGGGCGTTTTTTCGAGAGCACGATCAAATTTTAGGGCTTCGGCTGGATCAGGTCCCAAAGATTGCCGTAAAGGTCCTCGAACACCGCCACCGTGCCGTAGGCCTCTTCGCGCGGCGTTTCGTGAAAGGCCACGCCGCAGGCGCGCATGTTCTCGTAATCGCGCCGGAAATCATCCGTGTAGAGAAACAGGGCGACCCGGCCGGCCACCTGATTGCCGATCCGGGCTTCCTCCTCCGGCGTCGCCGCCTTGACGAGAAGCAGGCCCGCCCCGGTAGAACCGCGCGGTGCGATCCGTACCCAGCGTATCATGTCGTCGAGCGGCGTGTCTTCGATAAGGTCGAATTGCAGCGCCGTGGTGTAGTGGCGGATCGCCTCGTCGTAATCCCTGACGATGAGGGTCACCAATCCGATATTCTGCTTCATGGATCTCTGCCTTGCCGGAATCAGTGTCCAGCCGTGCGGGAAAACAGGTTGATCACCAGCACGCCGGCCAGGATGAGCGCGATGCCGAGGATGGCGGGTAAATCGAGGGCCTGGCGGTAGAAAAGCCAACCGGCGAGGGCGATCAGCACGATACCAATGCCTGACCAGAGCGCATAGGCGATGCCGACCGGGATCGTCCGCAGGGTCAGCGACAGGCAATAGAAGGCCAATCCATAGCCGACGACCACGATGATCGACGGCCAGAGGCGGGAAAAGCCTTCGGAAGCCTTCAGGGCCGAGGTAGCGACAACCTCGCTCAGGATCGCAACGAGCAGATAGGCGTAATTCATGAATCCTCAGCATATGGGAGGGGGCTTGCGATGCCGTAACGCAAACCTGGCAGTCGAGGGCATCATCCTTGCAGGGGAGGGCGTTCGGTCGAAAATGGCAGGAATGTCTGCGAATGATGTATAAAGATAACCTATATATTCATATAGGGAGATGAACGAAGTGTTGTTCAGAGGAATATTTTGCCGTTAACCTATATGAATGAATAGTATTTTATGTTATATTAAATTATGTACGGAGTTTGTTTCCGTATTATTGACGGTTTGTTCCAAGATTTTTATCCATAAGTGTATAAAACTATCCATAAGTGTTATCTGCCATTGAACAAAAAGCGAACTTAGGGACGTTGTCCTCGCTTCCCCTGAATACATGTCTCGGAAAAGGCGTTGCAGGAAAAAAAGCCGGATCCTTTGCAGATCCGGCTCTCATCGACAGCCCGCGCGAGGGCTCGCCCAGCCCTCTTTCAAGAAGATCAGATGACGACCACCGGCGCGCCGACCGGGACGCGGTTATAGAGGTCTATCACATCCTTGTTCAGCATGCGGATGCAGCCGGAGGAGACCGCTTGGCCGATGGTATGCGGCTCGTTGGTGCCGTGGATGCGGTAGAGCGACGAGCCGAGATAGAGCGCCCGCGCGCCAAGCGGATTGTCGAGGCCGCCTTCCATGTGCCTGGGCAGGTCGGGACGGCGCCTCAGCATGTCGGAGGGCGGGCGCCAATCGGGCCATTCCCGCTTCATGCTTACCGTCTTGCGGCCGGCCCATTCGAAGCCGGGCCTGCCGACGCCGATGCCGTAGCGGATGGCCCGGCCGCCCGCTTGGACGAGGTAGAGATATTTGGATGGCGTGTCGATGATGATGGTGCCCGGCTTTTCCGGCCCCCGATAGGCGACGACCTGCCGCTCATATTGAGGGCGGATCGCATAATCGAGCGCGTCATCCGCGCCTGTCTCGTAGCCATAATCTCCCGGCAGGGACGCGACCGTTCCGCCATAAGCCGGCCGGGTGCCGTAGGCATAGCCGGTCATGGGGTCGACCTGCCGGTAAGCCTGTGGGCGCGATGCTGGACGGGTTACGCTCGGGTAGGTTTCGGAATAGCCGTCCGCCGGGTATCCGGGTGGATAGCCATAGTTGGGCACCACGAGCAGGTTGCCATAGGCGTCCCGTGGGGCGCCATAGGGTCCGATCGGCTGTGCGAAGGCTGAGGCGGAAAGGAGCAGGGTGAAGAGGGCAGCGGTGCAAGGAAGCAAAGGGCGCATCGAAGCATCCTGTCGTATGAAGTTCTCGAATTCCCCGAATTAACGGAAAGCGCGGTGATTGTTTCCGAGAAATCGGCCGAACTGGGACAAATCGGGCGGCTGGAATTCATGTCGACATGCAAAAACCGATGGTGATTAGCCCGGCGAATTGCTGTATGAGCCGGCTCTTACGCCTGCGGTAGCCTCCATTCCGGACGTCGCCCTTCATCATCGAGACATCATGCAGTTCGGTCCCGCCCTGCGGGCTGCCGCGGGCATCGCGGTTTTGTCCATCATGGATGCGGTCATCAAAGGGATGGCCGCCCACTATCCGACATTCCAGGTCGCCTTCCTGCGCTTCGCCTGCGGAACCCTCATCGCCACCGGCGTGGTGACGGCGCTCCGCCCGGGTTGGCCGACTCGCGCGACGATCGTCGCGAACCTGATGCGCTCCGTGGCCGCGGTGGTGACGGCAGTCAGCTTCTTCTATGCGCTCGGCCAGTTGCCGCTTGCCGAAACCCTCGTCCTCTCCTTCCTCTCCCCCATGTTCATCGCCCTGTTCGGCCTGCTTCTGCTGCAGGAGAAAGTCGATGGACGGATCGTTCTCGCGATTGCTGTCGGGTTCGGTGGCACGCTCATCGTGGTCCTGGGCCAGACGGAAGGCGCCCAGGCCGCGCGCTCCTGGTCGGGCGTCGCGGCGGCCTTGCTCTCCGCTGTCACCTACGCCTTCAGTCTCGTCCTCCTGCGCCAGAGAGCGCAGCGGGACAAGTTCATGCATATCGTCTTTTTCCAGAATATCGGCCCGGCGCTCCTGGTCTCACCCTTCGCATTCTGGTTCTGGCAGCCCCTGAACCTGGAGCATCTGGCCTGGTTCATGATCATGGGGGTGCTGGGCGTCATCGGCCATATCCTGATGACGACCGCCTATGCCAAGGCCGAGGCGGCCCGCCTCGCGCCTCTGGAATATACGGCCCTGATCTGGGCCGCCGCCATTGGCTATGGAGTCTTCAGCGAAGTTCCGACCTGGGCGACGCTCGGCGGTGGAGCTCTCATCGTCGGGGCCGCGTTGCTGACCTCCCGCCGCTGAAATTCTTAGGCTTTCAAGCAAAGCTTCAGTCGGGCGGCGTCGTTTTCGTCCCGTTCACGATATCCTTCGGGGGTGTCTTGACTCGTTCTTGCGTCGTCCTTATCTCGCGGCAGGCGCTGGCACTCGTCCTCGGACAGTGCTAACAGCCAAGACCAGGACGTGGCCATTGGGGGCTACGCTAACAGTCAAAGAGGAAGTTCCATGAAGTTCCGTCCGTTGCACGACCGCGTCGTCGTCCGCCGCCTCGAGAGCGAAGAGAAGACGAAGGGCGGCATCATCATCCCCGACACCGCCAAGGAGAAGCCGCAGGAGGGCGAAGTTGTCGCCGTCGGTTCCGGCGCCCGTGACGAGAGCGGCAAGCTCGTTGCCCTCGACGTGAAGCAGGGCGACCGCGTTCTTTTCGGCAAGTGGTCCGGCACCGAGGTGAAGATCGACGGTCAGGATCTCCTGATCATGAAGGAATCCGACATCATGGGCGTGATCGCGAAGTAATTATCGCGCCGTCCTCCCTTCCATTTCATTTCCAAGTCAACTGGAGGCAAAGCCCATGGCTGCCAAAGACGTAAAGTTCTCCTCCGACGCCCGTGAGAAGATGCTGCGCGGCGTCGACATCCTCGCCGATGCGGTCAAGGTCACGCTCGGTCCGAAGGGCCGCAACGTGGTGATCGAGAAGTCATTCGGCGCGCCGCGCATCACCAAGGACGGCGTCACCGTCGCCAAGGAGATCGAGCTGGCCGACAAGTTCGAGAACATGGGCGCGCAGATGGTGCGCGAGGTCGCCTCGAAGACCAACGACATCGCCGGCGACGGCACCACCACCGCGACGGTTCTGGCCCAGGCCATCGTGCGCGAAGGCGCCAAGGCGGTGGCCGCCGGCATGAACCCGATGGACCTCAAGCGCGGCATCGACATGGCCGCTGCGGAAGCCGTCAAGGACATCCAGGCCCGCGCCAAGAAGGTGAAGTCCTCCGATGAAGTCGCCCAGGTCGGCACCATTTCCGCCAACGGCGATTCTTCGATCGGCGAAATGATCGCCCATGCGATGCAGAAGGTCGGCAACGAGGGTGTCATCACGGTCGAGGAAGCCAAGACCGCCGAGACCGAACTCGATGTCGTCGAAGGCATGCAGTTCGACCGCGGCTACCTCTCCCCGTACTTCATCACCAATGCGGAGAAGATGGTCGCCGAGCTGGAAGACCCCTACATCCTCATCCACGAGAAGAAGCTCTCCTCGCTCCAGACGATGTTGCCGATCCTCGAGGCCGTGGTGCAGACCGGCAAGCCGCTGCTGATCATCGCCGAGGACGTGGAAGGCGAAGCGCTCGCCACCCTCGTGGTCAACAAGCTGCGGGGCGGCCTGAAGATCGCCGCCGTCAAGGCGCCGGGCTTCGGCGACCGCCGCAAGGCCATGCTCGAGGACATCGCCGTCCTGACCGCCGGTCAGGTCATCTCCGAAGATCTCGGCATCAAGCTCGAGACCGTGACCCTCAATATGCTCGGCCGCGCCAAGCGGGTGCGCATCGAGAAGGAGAACACCACGATCATCGACGGCGCCGGCAAGAAGAAGGACATCGAGTCCCGCGTCGGTCAGATCAAGGCGCAGATCGAGGAGACCACCTCGGACTACGACCGTGAGAAGCTCCAGGAGCGTCTGGCCAAGCTCGCCGGCGGCGTCGCGGTGATCCGCGTCGGCGGCGCGACCGAGGTCGAGGTGAAGGAGAAGAAGGACCGCGTCGACGATGCGCTCAACGCCACCCGCGCGGCGGTCGAGGAGGGCATCGTTCCTGGCGGTGGCACGGCCCTGCTGCGCGCCAAGGCGGCGGTGGCCAAGCTGAAGACCGACAACCCCGACGTCCAGGCCGGCATCAAGATCGTCCTGCGCGCGCTCGAGGCGCCGATCCGTCAGATCGTCGAGAACGCCGGTGTCGAAGGTTCGATCGTGGTCGGCAAGATCAACGAGAACAAGTCCGACACCTTCGGCTTCAACGCCCAGACGGAAGAGTACGTCGACATGCTGAAGGCCGGTATCGTTGATCCGGCTAAGGTCGTGCGCACGGCGCTGCAGGATGCGGCCTCGGTCGCTGGCCTGCTCGTCACCACCGAGGCCATGGTCGCCGAGGCGCCCAAGCGCGAATCCGCTCCGGCCATGCCGGGCGGTGGCATGGGCGGCATGGGCGGCATGGACTTCTAAGAAGTCCATAAAAAGCTGCCCATCATCAAGAAAGCTCAAGTCCGGCGGGCCGGACTTGAGAGGCGGCATGGACTTCTAAGAAGTCCATCGCTCAACGCGAAGAAATGAAGAGGCCCCGGAGCGATCCGGGGCCTTTTTCGTTGGGATCGGGGTGGAACGGAATCCTCAGGCTGGTCCGTCCACGCCTCTTTATGGCACCGCAGCCAAGCGGTTCCGATTATGGAATACTGCGCTTCCGGCACCTTTGGGCCATCGAGGGAGAGAAATATGACCGAGCAGTCAGACAAGCCGTCAGAAGGTCCGGTGCAGACATGTCGCGTCGCCGTCATCGGGCTCGGCTCGATGGGCTTCGGCATGGCGTCCTCTCTGAAACGCGCGGGCATCGATGTCGTCGGCTGCGATGTCGATCCTGCCGCGGTCGAGCGGTTGGTCGCCGAGGGTGGGCATGGCGCGGCATCCCCCGCGCAAGCGGCGGAGGGCGCGGATATCGTGGTATCCGTCGTCGTGAATGCGGCGCAGACGGAGGCCGTCCTGTTCGGGCCGAACGGCGTTGCGGAAGCCATGCCCAAGGACGCGGTGTTCATCTCCTCGGCCACCATGGATCCCGAGGCGGCCCGCCGCCTTGCCCAACGTCTCGAGGCCAGGGGCCGCCATTATCTCGATGCGCCGATCAGCGGGGGCGCCCAGAGGGCCGCGGAAGGGGCGTTGACCATTCTCGCTTCCGGCAGACCTGCGGCGTTTGCCAGGGCAAGGCCCGCGCTCAAGGCCATGGCCGCGAAACTCTATGAACTCGGCGACGAACCCGGGCAGGGGGCCGCCTTCAAGATGATCAATCAGCTGCTCGCGGGTGTGCATATTGCAGTCGCCTGCGAAGCGATTGCCTTTGCCGCAAAACAAGGGCTCGATCTCAAAAAGGTCTACGAGGTGATCACGGCTTCGGCAGGCAATTCATGGATGTTCGAGAACCGTATTCCGCATGTGCTCGACAGCGATTATGCACCTCGCAGCGCCGTCGACATTTTCGTCAAGGATCTCGGGATCGTTCAGGATATGGCGCGGAGCGCCAAATTCCCAGTGCCCGTGGCGGCCGCGGCGCTTCAGATGTTTCTGATGACATCCGGTGCAGGAATGGGCCGCGACGACGACGCCTCGGTGGCGCGCCTCTACGCGCAGGTGACGGGAGCGAAGCTTCCCGGAACGGATGCTTGACGCACATGCGCTGGCGTTGCTCCTTAACTAACTCGGGCAGGTTTGGACTCCACCTCATGCATGGGCGTCAGGCCCCCTGAGGGCTTGAGCGAGTGGTGCCGGATCGGCTGAATATGCGAAGGGCGAATGGGATTGCATACCATAGCCCAAGCAGAACGATCAGCGATGCAACCGCTGCGGTCAGGCCTGCCATTTCCGAAGATAAGCTCCTGGATACGACCACGTAAAGATCGGCGGCGATTCCGATCGCGAGCGCGCCGCTGGCAGCAAGAATGAAGCGGCTGCCGGTGACTAGGAATTCCTGTGAATCTTCCCCGTTATAGACGATGCGGTGGAATGCGGCTGGCGCCATCAGGAAGATGACGGAAAACGTGATCGCTGCCAGCGCGCCAAGGTGAATGAGCTTTGAGTCGAACGACAGTTTCTCGAACGTTTCCGCGAGTGTGATCACGAGCTGAAAACCAAGCAGAGCCTGCACCCCCGGCAGCATGACGCGGGCCTCAGTCAGCATCTGGTCGATCTTGACATCGAGAGGGGTCTGTTCCTGGGAGGTTTTCTGCTGAGCCATGGCGCGCTCCATATGGCCGGATGTCCGCTTGCGAATGATTTCGAGCCCGTACCAAAACAGCATGGCAAGTCCAAAGAAGAGGCTGCCGATCAGGAGGCCGCCTGCGGTTCCGAGGATACGTTCGGTGGCCATGAAGATTCCGATCCCGAGCGCCGCTGCGAAGGGAGCAAGTGCCAGACTGGCATATCGGCCGATGACTTGGATGATGCGATATGTGTCGTCGCCTTCCTCCACGATCTGATGCTGCATGGATGGTGCGATCAACAGGCCTATCGTCAGCGTGATCAGCAGCAATGCGGCAACGTGGAGGATGCGATCATAGAAGGGAAGTTGCTCGAAGACAGGGCGAAAGGTGCCTTGCAGCTGGAAGCCGAGAAGAATTTGAGAGCCGAGCACCAGCATCCGTGTTTCGTCCAGTGCGACTTTTACTTTTCTGAATAAGGACATACCAACCTGATTTCGCCTCTTCGAGGACGTGAACGGCCTCGCTCGCGGCAGGTTCCATGATTGCCGTCAGGTTCCCGGCAATATGCCCTGCGTTGCGACATTCGGGGGCTTCATTCCACAGGGCTGAGGCGGACCTGCACCGTTTAGGCCGATACGCGTATGCGCGAGCTTCACTTTTCGCGCATCAAAGCAACGGGCTTACCAGCCGTGCAATATTTTCGATGGTTTTTGCCGCCAGCGACCGGGTGTTCCAAGCCTCCAGGGATAGAAGCTCGCTCGCTGCGAAATAGCGCTCCTGTTCCGCGTGAAGCTGCGCGGTGACGTCCCGGTCGAACAGGATCAGGCTGATCTCGGAATTCAGAACGAAGGAGCGCATGTCGATATTGCTGGAGCCGATCAGCGATATCCTGCGATCCACGCTCAGATGCTTCGCGTGGAGAAGCTTGTCCCTGTAGAGATGGATCTTGATGCCGGCGGCGAGCAGCTCGGCATAATAGGAGCGCTGCGCCAGATTCACCAGAACCTGGTCGACAGGCTTCGACAGGACGAGATGAACGTCGACCCCGCGCAGCACGGCGGTCTCCAACGCATGGAGCAGGGCCTCGTTCGGGATGAAGTACGGCGTCGTGATGACGACGCGCTTGCGCGCACCGTGGATCAGCGCTTCGATCAGGCGCTCGACGGCCGCCTCCGGATAGTCCGGGCCGCTCGGCAGAACCTGCGCGACGACGTTTCCCGTATGGTGCGGCTCGGGAAAAAGCCCAGGCGCATCGAGCACTTCCTGCGTTTCGAGAAACCAATCCGTCACAAACACGCCCTGCAGTTCGAGCACGACGGGACCGGTGACGCGAACGACGAGCTCCTGGTTCGTGATGCCCGGCTTGAAATCGAAATCGACAATGTTCTGCGAGCCCACATAGCCGATCTCGCCGTCGATCACCGCGATCTTGCGGTGATTGCGCAGATCGGCGCG
Organism: Microvirga sp. 2TAF3; assembly: GCF_052114965.1. Lineage (NCBI taxonomy): Bacteria > Pseudomonadati > Pseudomonadota > Alphaproteobacteria > Hyphomicrobiales > Methylobacteriaceae > Microvirga > Microvirga sp. 2TAF3. The sequence continues at coordinate 84,369 of NZ_JBFRFT010000012.1, forward strand.
GGCGGATTTCCGGCGCAGCAGGCCCACGGGCAGGACGAGGTGAGCCGATACACCGCGTGCCTCGAGCGCCTCGACGACACTTGGCGCCCAAGCGCGTGAGCCCAGGGCATCGATGAGAACCCGACAGGTCACGCCGCGCTCGACCGCGCTGGCCAGCGCCTCGATCACCTTCCAACCCGTGGCATCATCCGCGAAGATGTAGAAAAGCAGGTGAACATGCGCGTTCGCCCGGTTGATATCGGTCACCAGCCGCTCGATCGAGCCGTCATAATGCGAGAGCAGCTCCGCATGATTGCCATCGAGACTGGGAAAGCGTCCGAGATTCTGGATCAGGGTCGCGGCCTGTTTCAGGTTCTCGGGCAGTTCAGGCTCCTGACGGGCCGTCACGTCCTTGAGCCTGTCCGCTACGACCTTGAACACCAGGGGCAGCCGTGCGAAGCGCTCTCGCCGCCAGCGCGGGTAGGCCGGGCGTCCGATGAAGAAATAGACCACCAGCGCTGGCCAGGGCAGGAAGAACACGAACAGAAGCCAGCCCTTCGCCGCTTCCGGTGAGCGCCGGAACGGCACGACGATCAGCATCACCAGCCGGATGATCCACTCGGAGGCCAGATAAAGCGAGGCCCAGGAGATGCTGCTGAGCAGGCTCATGCAGTCAGCCGCGGAATGATGAGCGAACGGTTGCCGCCTATGGCGCGGGCTCGCTCATGCGAAGGGCAGGGACCGTGGGGGCGATGAACCGGCATGGCGCATCTTGAGCAGGCAAAATGAAGCTGTCCAGTTCGGAGTCGAGATCTTGCCGATATGTCGCCGGCCAGCGTGCCATCCGGTCTGTCGCGGCCCTATTCCCCGATCGGCACCGGGCTTCGTGCCTTGCTCACCCCTTTGTGGCCCGACAGTTCCTTCAGGAAGGAATCAGCCCACCATGAGACATCGTAATCCTGGAGCGTCTTCATCATCCGCTGCCAGCGCGCCACCCGTTCCGCCCGATCCATATGGAGCGCGTCGCCGATGGCCTCGGCCACTTCGAACTTGTCGTTGGGATTGACGATGAGCGCGTCGTTGAGCTGCTGGGCCGCTCCGGCGAACTTGGAGAGGACCAGGACGCCAGGGTCCTCCGGATTCTGAGCGGCAACGAATTCCTTGGCGACGAGGTTCATGCCGTCGCGCATGGGCGTGACGAGGCCGACGTGGGCGATCCTGTAGAGGCCGGCGAGGACGGATCGCGGATAGGTGCTGGTCACGTAGTGGATCGGCACCCAGCCGGGCTCGCCGAGCGAGCCGTTGATCCGCCCGAGGGTCTCGCTCACGGTCCGACTGAGCGAAGCGTATTCGGGAACCTCGCTACGGCTCGTCGGGGCGATCTGGAGATAGGTCACATGCCCGCGCTGGTCGGGGTTGCTGACGAGAAACCGCTCGAAGGCTTCCATCCGCTCGGGGATACCCTTCGAATAGTCCAGGCGGTCGACGCCGATGATCAGACGGCGCGAGCCTAGGTTGGCGATGGTCTGCTTCACCAAGCGGTGCGTCGCGGGGCGGCGGGCGGCCTGCTGGAAGCCGGCTACATCGATGCCGATGGGAAAGCCTTTCACGCGGGACTGGCGGCCGTTGAGGGAGATCAGGTCGGATTTGCGCTGGGTGGCACCGAGTTCCTGAACGATGCCGCGGCGAAGGTTGTCGGCATCCCGTTCCGTCTGTACGCCGACCAGATCGTAATCCGTGATGGTGCGCAACAATTCCCGGCTTCCGGGCAGGGTCCCGAACACTTCCGGCGCGGGCCAGGGAATGTGGTGGAAGTACCCGATCCGGTTGGTGAGGCCGAGAGCCCGCAACTCCGCCGCCAGAGGGATCAGGTGGTAATCGTGCACCCAGATGAGATCGTCGGGCCGTATCAGCCGGGCCAGGGCATTCGCAAAGCTGCGGTTGACCCGCAGATATCCGGCATAATCGGCTCGCGAGAACTCCGACAGGCCGAGCCGGTAATGCATGATGGGCCAGAGTGCGCGGTTGGCGAAGCCGTTGTAATATTCCTGACGGTCGATGGAGGTCAGATCCATCAGGGCGTAGTGGACATTGCCCTTGTCGACCATCTTCGGCTCAGTGGAGGGATGGGCCGAAACCTTTCCACTCCAGCCGAACCAGAGACCCTGATAGGCCTGAAAGGCCTCACGCAATGCAACGGCCAAGCCGCCGGCCGAACCTTTACCGGTAGGATCGGGTATCGAGACCCGATTGGAAACAACGACAAGTCGAGACAACAACACCCTCCGAATTGTTCTCGTGCAAACATCCCATAGTGATTGTCCCGCATTAACTAGAGCGGCTCGGCCCGATGACAGCCTCGACCGTTGCACAAAGTCCGGTCCTGGACGCTGATCGGCGCAATGGGACCTGCTTCAACAGGCCGTGAGGAGGGGGTGATATCGGTAGAATATTTGGCCGCTTTGCCACAGCATGATCCGGTTCTGTTGAAACTCGATCATGCTCTTGGCCTTTGATTTTGCATGATCTTTTCGGGAAACCGGGTCCCGCTTTTCCGGATCATGCCTGGACCAGGACTTGATGAGCCCCTTACCCAAGCAACAATCTCTCAATGGTGTCGACAATGGTGCGATCCGCCTGCGCGAGATCCGCCTGGCGTCCGGGCTGGTTCTCGGCGCGTTTCTTCTGACGCATTTCAGCAACCATGCCCTCGGGCTGTTCTCCATCGAGGCGATGGAGCGGGGACGGCAGGCGTTCAATCTCCTCTGGCGCAACCCGCTCGGGACCGCGCTGCTCTATGGGGCATTGATGCTGCATTATGTGCTCGCCCTCACGGCTCTCTTCCGCCGGCGGACCCTGCACATGCCGGCAAGGGAGGCGGCCCAGCTTGCGCTGGGGCTTTCGATTCCCTTCCTTCTTCTTTCTCACGTGACCGGAACGCGCCTGGAATTCTCCCTGACCGGCCGGGAGGTGGGATATCCCGACGTGCTGCGCGGTCTCTGGATCACGGCTCCGGAGAATGGTGTCAGGCAGGCCCTGGCGCTTATCGTCGTCTGGCTTCATGGCTGTCTCGGACTCTATTTCTGGCTCCGCTCGAAAAGCTGGTTTCCGCGCTACGCGACCCTTCTCTACACATGCGCCCTGCTCGTTCCCGTGCTCGCACTCCTCGGCTTCGCGGAGGCCGGCAAGGAGATCGCCGCCGATCCGGCACGCTTCCCGCCGACGCCGGCCATGGCCAGTAGCGCCGATCTCCTCACCGATATCCGCACGAGCCTTTATGTCTTCTTCGCCGCCTCGATCGGCGTCACGCTCGCAGCGCGCGGGTTTCGCGCCTACAGGAATCGGAATCGGCGGATCCGCATCACCTATCCGGGCGTCGAGGTCGTATCCATTCCGCTCGGCTTCAGCGTCCTGGAAGGCAGCCGGATCGGCGGTATCCCCCATCAATCGGCGTGCGGCGGGCGCGGCCGCTGCTCCACGTGCCGGATCCGCATCGTCGAAGGTCTCGAGGCCCAGCCCGCGCCGACGGCACAGGAGCTGGCGACGCTCAGAAGGATCAGCGCGGGTCCTGATATCCGGCTCGCCTGTCAGCTCAGGCCGACCCATGATCTTTCCGTCATCCCGGTTCTGTCTCTCGGTCCGGGCGGAATGATCACGCTCCTGGCGAGCAGTCGCGTGGGACGTGGGCGGGAGCGCGAGCTCGCCGTCCTGTTTTGCGATCTGCGCGGTTTCACGCGCCTGACGGAGCACCGTCTTCCCTTCGATACCGTCTTCATCCTCAATCGCTATTTCGAAGTGGTCGGGCGGGCCATCGAGGATGCGGGGGGGCATGTCGACAAGTTCATCGGCGATGGCGCTCTGGCTCTGTTCGGGCTTACCCAGCCTCCGGAGAAGGCGACGAAGCAGGCCTTCGATGCCGCGCTGCGAATCCTCAAAGGGGTCGATCATCTCAACAGGGTCTATGCCAGTGAGCTGGATCAGCCACTGCAAGTCGTCGTGAGCCTGCATGCGGGGCCGGCGATCATCGGAGAGATGGGATATGGTCAGGCCACGAACCTGACGGCCGTCGGCGATACCATCAACGCGGCCAGCCGGCTCGAAAGCCTGGCGAAGGAGCGGGGCGCGCAGCTCGTGGTCTCGGCCGAGCTGGCGAGGAGAGCGGGGCTCGACCTGACAGGCCATGAGCGGCAGACCGTCCTGGTACGAGGCCGCGAGGCGCCGATCGATGCCTGGATCATCCAGGACGTGCGCGAAATCACATCGGTTGGCTGATCCACGCCTCTAAACCTCAATCTGAGCCGACGAGTTAGCCCATTCGTATGAAGGCGCGACGGCTGGCAGGTCAGAGATTTTGTGTTATTATATTTCGAAAATCAGCCTTCTGTGGCATTAAGAACGTTCCTTCTGTGGCATTAAGAACGTTAAAGCGAGCGCCCATACGGGGAGAGGCATGCCGAAGTCGGGAGCCCGGAAGCTTGGTCAACGGAAGCCCGGCCGCGCTTTCGGCGGAGCATCTGGACAGAACTATCGTATCCTGATCGAGCTCAGCCCCGATGCCCTCATTCTCCATGATGGCGAGCGTGTCATCCTTGCCAATCGGGCGATGGCCCGTCTCGTCGGGGCGGGATCGATCGACGACATGCCAGGTTGGGCATTGCTGGATTTCGTGGCGTCATCGTCTCAGGCCCTCGTGGAGGAGCGCATTCGCCATATGCACCATGTGGAACGGCCGCCCCTGGTCGACGAAACCTGGAGGCGCGTCGATGGGTCGGAGGTCCAGGTCGAGGTGGCCGCGGCGCCGATGCCCTGGGTCGGCCCGCGAGCGGCGATGGTCATCGCCCGCGACGTCACCGAGCGGCGCCGTCTGGAAGCGGAGCGGGAGGCGTTGCTGGCTGAAAAGGAACTCCTGATGCGGGAGGTGCATCACCGGGTAGCCAACAGCCTGCAGCTCGTGCAGGGGATGTTGGCACTTCAGGCCCGCGGCGCGGAGAGCAAGGCCGTGCAATCCCAGCTTCGCGAGGCCTCCGCCCGCATCGGCACCATCGCCACCCTGCACGGCAGGCTTCAGAACGACAGTTCCGCCGTCGAAGGAGAGGCTAGAGCCTATCTCGAAGGCGTGGTCGCCGACCTCCGCGTTGCGATGGGAGAGACTTATACGCGTCAGATCATCCTGGAAAAATCCGATGCTTCCCCTGTGACCCTGAAGGCGGATTCTCTGGTCGCCCTCGGCCTTATCGCCGCCGAAGCCGTCACGAATTCCATCAAGCACGGAGAGGGGAATATCAGGATTCGACTTGCCAGAAGCTCTTCCGATCTGGAACTGACCATCGAGGATGAGGGAACGGGGTTTCCCATGGACTTCGATCTTGCAAAAGACGGGCGAGGCCTCGGCATGCAGATGATCGCCTCCCTCATTCAGGCGCGCGGCGGCAAACTTGCGATAGGTCCTTGCAAGGCGAGCGCCGCTGGGCCGCTGAGCCGCATCGCGGCAACGCTTCCTCTCCAGGAAGGCTGATGGGGGCGGGCTCTCTTTCGCAAAACCGATATCCCTTTTGCGGGAAATACCTCCCATCGCCGGTCCGGAACAAAGGGAGAGCGGATCACGTTCCAAAGCCGAGCTGACGGTATCGAATGTGAAGGAATGTGTTTTGCCAGCCCCAGAACCGCGCAAGGGAACGCCGGATCCCACATTGACCGAGGATGAATTCCGCAGGCGGTTTTTAAGCCAATTCCGCGATCCCGCCTTCGGTCCGCTTGCCGGTGAGCTCGACCGCGTCGCCGCTGCCGCCTGGGATGCCTACAACCATAATCGCAAAAGCCCGCTGACCCGAAAGGCAGGGCCGGGTTTCGCCGACCCGGATTACGATCTCGCAGTCGATTGGATCGCCGCGCGGGACGCCATCGGCGCGGCGCAGCAGCGGCATGAGGATGCGAACGGGCCCGCGCGCCTCCTGCTCATCAGCTCATCCTCGCGCAGCGAGCACACCTGTCCGGGCGAGATGTCCAAGACCTATCGTCTGGTCGAGATCGCGCGGGATGTTTTTGCCGGCACGGCAAATATCGAGATCGAGGTTCTCGAACTGAGCCGGCTTGCGGCCGAATACGGTCGCCATATCCATCCGTGCAAAGCCTGCTTTTCGACGGCGGCTGCGCTCTGTCACTGGCCGTGCTCCTGCTACCCCAACTACGCCATGGGTCAGACGCAGGATTGGATGAACGACATCTACCCGAAATGGGTCGAGGCACACGGGATCATGATCGTCACGCCCGTGAACTGGTATCAGGCCCCTTCGCCGCTGAAGCTGATGATGGATCGTCTCGTCTGCGCCGATGGCGGCAATCCGGATCCGACACGCACGCACGGCAAGGATGCCGGACGCGCAAAGGAGATCGAGCTGGAGGGCTGGGATTATCCCAAGCACCTCGCAGGGCGTCTCTTCTCCGTCGTGGTGCATGGCGACGCCGCCGGTGTGGAGAACGTTCGCCGCAGCATCGCCGACTGGCTCACCGACATGGATCTCATCCCCGCAGGCGTTTCCGCCGAACTCGACCGTTATATCGGCTACTGGAAGCCTTATGCCACCAGCCACGACGATCTCGATCAGGATCTCGCCGTGCAGGAAGAGGTGCGCAACGCAGCCCGCACGCTGCTGGAAGCCGTGACGGCGAAGAGGGCGGGGGCGTTGGTATCGGCTGGAGAGGATCTTAAGGAACCGCGCCAGAAATGAGAAAGGCGCCATGGCATTGAAGCCATGACGCCTTCATTGAATCGTGATGTTTGGTGCTTATTTCGGAGCGGACTTCACCTCCGCATCCCACTTCTTCAAGAGGCGCGTGCGCTCGGCCACAGAGCCGTATTTGGCGGTGTCGTAGTTGATCAGCTTCATCTCGGAGAGCTTCGGCGCGTCGGGTGACACCGGAGCCTGCTTGTTGGATGGGATCGAGTAGATCTTGAGATCCGCGCCCACGAGCTTCTGCGCCTCGGCGGAGAGGGACCAGTCGACGAATTTCTGCGCGGCTTCCATGTTCTTGCCGCCCTTCACGACGGAGACGGAACCGGTTTCGTAGCCGGTGCCTTCGCAGGGCGCGATGGTCTTCACGGGCGCGCCATCGGCGATCATCGTCACCATGTCGTGCATGAAGGCGATGCCGATGGCGGTTTCGCCGAGCGCCACGGCCTTCACCGGAGCCGCGCCCGACTTGGTATATTGATTGATGTTCTTGTGCAGGTTCTTCATGTAGTCGAAGGCCTTGTCCTCGCCCATGAGCTGCACGAGGGAGGCCAGGAACACATAGGCCGTTCCGGATGAATTCGGATCGGAGATCTGCACCTCGTCGCGATATTTCGGATCGAGCAGATCGGCCCAGCATTTCGGTTCCGGCAGGCCGCGGCTTGCGAGGACCTTTGTATTGTAGCCGATGCCGAGCGCGCCGAGATAGGTGCCCGTGGAGCGATAGCCCGATTGTTCCGCAAAGTGCGCGGCCCAATCGTGCAGTTGCGGCAGCGAGGACGATTTGTATTCAGCCGTCAGCCCTTCCTCGGCTGCCTGGATATGCGAGTCGCCGGGGCCGCCCCACCACACGTCCGCGCGTGGATTCGATGCCTCTGCGCGGATCTGCGCCAGTGTCTCGCCTGTGCTCTTGCGCACCATCGTTACCTTCGTGCCCGTCGCCTTTTCAAAGGCGGCCACGCCGGCGCGGCACTGCTCTTCGAGAATGGAGCAATAGACGGTGAGCGGTGCTTGAGCCCGTGCGGCAAGCGGTGCGGCGCATACAGTCGCGGTGAGAGCCAGACCGAGAAGTGAAAGGCGCATCGTGTTTCCTCCTTGGGATGCGGATGTCTAGAGGTGACTTATCTGGATTGGGCGATGAAGGAGCTTAGCCGGCTTCTTGTCAAGGCGATGCGATGCGTCGGGCTTGATAAGTCGAACAATCGCCATGAGTCGCAATGAATTGCGCGGTCGGGGAAGGGCATTCCAATCGTGATGGCCGGGACAAGCCCGGTCATGACATCGGAGAAGCAACAAAAAAGCCGGGCTCAGAGGCCCGGCTAAGTCAGGAAGAAATGGAGAAGGAACGGCTTACCAGCTCGTCAGCACCGCGCCCTTGAACTTCTCCTCGACGAACTTCTTCACTTCGGAGGTGTGATAGGACTCGACGAGAGCCTTCACCCACGGCTTGTCCTTGTCCTCTGTGCGCACGGCGATGATGTTGACGTAGGGGCCCTTCGGGTTCTCGCGGGTCAGCGCGTCCTTCACCGGATCGAGGCCGGCCTGGGTGGCGTAGTTGGTGTTGATGACGGCGGCGTCCACGTCGTCGAGCACGCGTGGAGCCTGCGCGGCATCGATCTCGACGAATTTCAGCTTCTTCGCGTTCTCGGTGATGTCGAGGATCGTCGGCTTGAAGCCGACGCCGTCCTTCAGCTTCACGAGGCCCTTGTCCTGCAGCAGAAGGAGCGCACGGCCGCCATTGGTCGGATCGTTCGGGATCGAGATGGTCGCGCCGTTCGGCAGGGCATCGAAAGCTTTGTGTTTCTTGGAGTAGATGCCGATCGGGAAGTTTACCGTCGTGGCCGCGGTCTCGATCTTGTAGCCGCGGTCGGCCTTCTGGTTGTCGAGATAGGGCTGGTGCTGGAACGAGTTCGCCTCGAGCTCTCCGGAGGCTAGCGCCGCGTTCGGCACCACGTAATCCGAGAACTCGACGATCTTGATGTCGAGGCCCTTCTGTGCCGCGATCGGCTTCACTGCTTCGAGGATCTGCGCATGCGGGCCGGGCGTTACGCCGATGCGGACAACCTGCGTCTGTGCCGCGGCGGGCAGGACGGCGAGGGAGAGAAGGGTGGCGAGGCCCAGTTGCTTGAGGGACATGTCGTTCTTCCTTATTGGACGTGTGTAAAGATCAAACGTGGCGGATGCGCTTGTTGAGGCGGCGGGCGAGGCGGTCGCCGATGCTCTGCAGGGCCTGTACGAGCACGATCAGCACCACGACGACGGCCAGCATCATCTCGGGCATGAAGCGCTGATAGCCGTAGCGGATGCCGAGATCGCCGAGACCACCGCCGCCGACTGCGCCGACCATGGCCGAGAAGCCGATGAGCGAGACGACGGCGAGTGTGAGCCCGAGCACGATGCCGGGTAGCGCCTCGGGGATCAGAACCTTGAGCACGATCTGCAGCGGGCTCGCGCCGAAAGCGCGCGCGGCCTCGATGAGCCCCTGATCGACCTCGCGGATCGCGCCCTCGATCAGACGCGCGATGAAGGGCGTGGCGGCCACGGTCAGCGGCACGATGGCGGCGTTGGTGCCGATCGAGGTGCCCGCAATCAGCCGTGTGAACGGAATGATGGCGACGACGAGGATGATGAAGGGCGTCGAGCGCGTGGCGTTGACGACGACGCCGAGCACCCGGTTGATCCAGGGCGCGGCGAAGAGTTCGCCCTTGTCGCTGGTGGCGAGAAATACCCCGAGGGGCAGGCCGAAGAGGGTGCCCAGGCCCGCCGAGATGGCGACCATGAGGAGCGTTTCGCCGGTTGCTCCAGCGATGAGGCGGATCATCTCAGGCGACATGGCCGAGAACCTCCGTGTCGAGTCCGTAATGTTTCAGGAACGCGAGGGTCTTTTCGAGGGAGACTTCCGGCACGCCGATGACGAGGGTGCCGCAGGGCCGGCCCGCAATTTCGTCCACGGAGCCGGCGAGGATGTTCGCCTCGATATTGAGATCGCGCGCCAGCCGCGCCAGAACCGGGTCGGTGGCGTGCGGTCCGCGAAAGCCGATGCGGATCACCGCCTGGCTGCCGGGTGTGGCGACGGGCTGCAGGCGGCTGGCGACATAAGGCGGCAGGGCGCGGCCGGTCTCGTCTGCGAGGAAGGAGCGCGTCACCTCGTGTTGCGGGCGGGTGAACACGTCGAACACGTCGCCCTTCTCGACGATACGCCCGGCCTCGATCACCGCCACTTCCTTGGCGATGGAGCGGATCACCGCCATCTCGTGGGTGATGAGCACGATGGTGAGCCCAAGCTCCGCATTGATCTTGGCGAGCAGGTCGAGGATCGAGCGGGTGGTTTCCGGGTCGAGGGCCGAGGTCGCCTCGTCGGACAGCAGAACCTTGGGCTTGGTGGCGAGCGCGCGGGCGATGCCGACGCGCTGCTTCTGTCCGCCGGAAAGCTCGGAAGGATAGCGGTTGCGCTTGTCGGTGAGCCCGACCAGGGCCAGAAGCTCGTCCACCCGCGCCTTGATCGCGGCCTTGTCGTAGCCCGCCACTTCGAGCGGCAGGGCGACGTTCTGGGCGGCCGTGCGCGAGGAGAGCAGATTGAAATGCTGGAAGATCATGCCAATGGAGCGGCGTGCGTGACGCAGGGCCTTCTCGGGCAGGGCGGAGATATCCGCGCCATCCACGATCACGCGTCCCGATGTCGGCTTCTCGAGCCCGTTCACGAGGCGGATCAGCGTCGATTTGCCCGCCCCCGATCTGCCGATGATACCCAGGACTGAACCTTGTGGCACGGCCAGATCGATGTCATTGAGCGCGGAAACCGGCGCTCCCTGCCGTCCGGGATAGACCTTCGATACGTTCTCCAGCCGAACGATCTGTTCCGCAGGGACGAGCCGCTGCAGCGGGTGACCGCCGTAATATCCAAGAGGTGCGTTCATTCCAGTCCGTCTCTTTCTAAGGAGGGAGAAATGACTGAGAACGTTCTCTATGTCAACTTTTTCGTTCGTTAAATAGGAAGCATGCGATTTTCAGAACGGTCAAGTTCGCTTGAGCCTTTCAATTCAAGGCTTTCTGCTCATTACGAAAATTTCAGTCGCAACAAAGTAGAATTCTGTCCATATCTTTGCCACGGGTCCGTCGGATCGGCTGGCGAAAGCCGATCCAGCCACGATTTGTGTCGTTCGAGGATGATTTGATGTTGAAGGCCAGCCTTGCGGCGGGACTTGCGGGTCTTGCTCTTTTCGCAATCCAGATGGGCGGGGCGTCCCTTTCCCTCCTGCTGCCTCTGTCCATGCTGGGATTGGCCGCAGCCCTCTTCCTGGCCCGGGACATGCCGAAATTCCTCAAGGTCTTTGTCTACGTCCTGGCCGTGGTCGAGGCGATCATGGCAATGATGCTGGTGGCGGACGCCTTCGGCTTCATCTCCGAGGATCTCGGCGGCTATGTGCCGCCCGCCTCCATGCCGGTCGGCGCGACGATCTTCGCCTTCGTGATCCACGGCATCTCCCGCATTCCGGTCATCCGCACCATCATGGGGATCGCCGACCGCTATTTCGATTCCGGGGCGTCGAGCGAAATCCGCATCCCCCTCATCGGCACGGTGCGCGCCTCCGAGGGTACCATCGGCACGGCGCTCCTCGCTCTTCTCATCGCCGTCAACCTGTTCCAGGTGGCCTTGAGCGTCAGGCTCAACTTCTTCGGCCGCGACATGTTCAACGCCCTGCAGGGCAAGGACGGTCCGGCCTTCTGGTATCAGCTGTTCTGGGTCTTCGTGCCGCTGGCGACGATCTATGTCTCGGTGGCGCTGGTCGAGATCGTGTCACAATACGTGCTGCGCATCCGCTGGCGCGCCTTCCTCAACGGGCTTTATGTCACCGAATGGCTCGGCGACGGCACCCATTACCGCATGCAGCTCGTCGGACGCGAGGCGGACAACCCCGATCAGCGCATCGCCGACGACCTGCGCAATTATGTCGATCAGACCTACACGCTCTCCATCGGCCTCATGAACCAGTCGGCGACGCTGGTCTCCTTCGTCGCCATTCTCTGGGCTCTGTCGCGGGACTTCACCCTGCCGGGCACGGATATCCCGGTGCCGGGCCTTCTGGTCTGGGTCGCCATCCTCTATGCCCTGGTCGGCACCTGGCTGACCCATGTCATCGGCCGTCCGCTGATCGGCCTCTATTTCCAGCAGGAGAGGGTGGAGGCGGATTACCGCTTCTCCCTGGCGCGCTTGCGTGAATATACCGAGCAGGTGGCTCTTCTCGGCGGCGAGGAGGCGGAGAAGCAGGCGCTCGGCCGGCGCTTCGGCATGATCGTCGAGAATTTCATGCAGATCGTCCGCCGCGTGATGAATCTCACGATCTTCCAGTCGGCCTACTTTCAGGCCAACGTGGTCGTGCCCTACATCCTGACCGCGCCCTACTACTTCATTGACAAGATCACGCTCGGCCAGATGCAGCAGACGGTCGGCGCCTTCTCGAGCGTTCAGGGGGCCCTGACCTTCTTCATCACGTCCTATTCCACCATTGCGAGCTACAAGGCCGTCATCGACCGTCTGACCACCTTCGAGGGGGCCATCGCCGCCGTTCACAGGCGCGATACGACGGGCAAGCACGTCTCGCTTGCTCCATCCCCCAACGGCGATCTGCAGGTGTCCGATCTCACGGTCTCCCTGCCGGACGGGCGCGCGCTCATGCGGGCGGACGATGTGGCCTTCCGCCAGGGCGAGACGACCTTGCTGACCGGGCCCTCCGGCTCCGGCAAATCCACCCTGTTCCGCGCTATTTCCGGTATCTGGCCCTTCGGGCAGGGCGAGATTCAGGTTCCTGACGGGCAGAGCATGATGCTCCTGCCGCAGCGGCCCTACATCCCCATGGGATCCTTACGCGCCGCCGTGACCTATCCCGGCATGCACGGCGTCTATGACGATGCGTCGATCAAGGATGCCTTGCGTGCGGCCAAGCTGCCGGCGCTGGCCGACCGGCTCGATGAGGAGCGCGCCTGGGCGCAGACCCTGTCGCTCGGCGAGCAGCAGCGCCTTGCCATCGCCCGCGCCCTCCTGGCCAAGCCCGACTGGCTGTTCCTCGACGAGGCGACGGCGGCTCTCGACGAGCCGACCGAGGCCGATATCTATGGGATGCTGAAGAAGAACCTACCGGAGACCACCATCGTCTCCATCGGCCACCGCTCGACGCTTTCCGCGTTCCATGATCGGCGTGTCGACATGCAGAAGATGGAAGACGGCCTCTTCGCCCCGGTCGACAGGCGCCAGACCGAGCCCGAGCCGACGGCTTGAAAGAAAGCGGCCTCCGATTCCGTGGAATCGGAGGCCGCCTCAAGTTTCTCTCATTGCAGCGTTGTCAGCGAAGCGGAATCCGCATCCTCTGAAATGCCTTAAATCGCCCGCTCGAACTTCAGTTCGCCGTTCTGAGTGCGGATGGTCAGGATCGGGCCGGAGATATCCCACTTGGCCGCCGTGCGAAGCGCTACGAGAAAGGCCTGTTCGACGGACATCACCGCCTTGTCGCAGGTCTTCTTGGTGAGCGCGAAGGGGCCGACCGCGAGACCCTGCTCGCGCAGGGGATAGGCCGTCGCCGAATAATTGTTGCAGCCGCCGAAACCCCGGGCGCGCAATTGGTCGTCCAGCGAGAAGCTGGGACGATCGCCCGTGAAGGGCTTGCCGTTCAGGCTGACGGCGGTCCAGGTGGCCCCGAGCGGGAAGATCTTGTCCAGCTGGCCCGGCTGCGGGACCTTGGTGTCCACTTGGCGCGTCGGGCCTGCCGGCCGGCCGGGAACCGTCGATGTCTGGGCATAGGCTGCCGGCACAGCGGCAAAAGCGGCCAGGAGCGCCGCAATTCGAAGCGCGTTCATCGGTACCTCATTCATCGAAAACGCCGGGACAATAAGGGGCCTTTGCCGCAGAGGCAACGCCCCAATGACTTTGTTCTTTGTATCGTGCGATTCAGCATGCTGAATCTGAAGCTAGGATTAAAAGAAGCGCGGCAGCATGTGGGAACAGCCGTAAGAGAGGACCACGGAACTGCAACCATGGTCCCTCTCCACAGGGGATAGAGCGGATGTGCCCTCAGCCGATCCGCTTCAGCAGCCGCTCGGTCAGGGTATTGGTGGGGCGGAAGAGATAATCGAAGGCCCTCACCGTGACATCCTTGGCTCCGAGGCCCTGGAGCGCGGCCACGATGTCGAACACGGTCGAGGCCTTGCAATGGATGACCGCTTCCCGCCCTTCCGGTTCGCCATAGGGGAGGGTGGCGCCGAAATCCTGCAGGATCGCGGAAAGTCTCGATGCGCGGGACGGATCGAGTGCGGCCCGCACCTCCCGGCTCGTACGCGCCTCTTCCTCCGCGGCGATGCGGTTCAGGACGGCGGTGGCCGCTTCCCGCGTCCGGGCGGACCAGGGCGCGCGCGCGGAGGCGACGAGATTGGCCTCCGAGCGCAGGATCAGCCCGTCGTCGAGAATTTTCAGCGCATTGGCCTTCAGGGTCGCGCCCGTCGTGGTGATGTCCACCACGATCTCGGCCGAGCCCGCGCCCGGTGCCCCTTCGGTCGCACCGAGGCTCTCGACGATGCGGTAGTCGGAAATACCCTTCTCGGCGAAGAAGCGGCGGGTCAGGTTCACATATTTGGTGGCGACCCGCATCTTCTGGCCATGGCGGGCGCGCAGGTCGGCGGCGACCTCGTCGAGATCGGCCATGGTGCGCACGTCGATCCAGGCCTGCGGCACGGCGACGATCACATTGGCATAGCCGAAGCCCAGGGGCGTCAGAAGCTCGACCGCCTCGTCCGCGTCGGCGATCTGTTCACGGATCAGGTCCTCGCCCGTAATGCCGAGATGGGCCGCGCCGGTGGCGAGCTGGCTGACGATCTCGGAAGCCGAGACGAAGGCGACTTCCACATCCGGCACGCCGGATAGCGTGCCGCGATAATCGAGCGCGCCGCGCGATTGGCTGAAGACAAGGCCCGCGCGGGCGAAGAACGCGGCCGCATTCTCCTGCAGCCGGCCCTTCGAGGGGACGGCGAGGATGAGAGGGGTTTCGGTCATCAGGGCCTCCCCACGATGCGATCGAGCCAGAAGGAGCAGCCGACAGCCGGGATCGGCGCCGCGGCGCCGAGATGCTCCAGCAGACGGTCGTAGCGCCCGCCGCCGACGATGGGCTTGCCATCGCTGCGGCCTGCATCCTGCACTTCGAAGATGAAGCCCGTATAGTAATCGAGATTACGCGCGAAGGTGGCGGAGAAGGAGAACGCGGCCACGTCGAGCCCGCGCGCCGCCATGAAGCCGGTGCGCTCCTCGAACGTGTTCAGCGCCTCCGACAGGTCGAGACCCGCATCCTTGGCGAGCAGCCTGACCGCATCGGCGGCCTGATCGGGATCGCCCGAGATCGACAGGTAGCGCTCCAGCACGGCACGTGCCGCGTCGGGCAGGCCTGTGCGGTTCGCTGCGCGGGCGAGGAACCGCTCGGCGATCTCCCCGGCA
This sequence comes from Microvirga sp. 2TAF3, assembly GCF_052114965.1. Taxonomy (NCBI): domain Bacteria; kingdom Pseudomonadati; phylum Pseudomonadota; class Alphaproteobacteria; order Hyphomicrobiales; family Methylobacteriaceae; genus Microvirga; species Microvirga sp. 2TAF3. The sequence continues at coordinate 99,555 of NZ_JBFRFT010000012.1, forward strand.
CTGCGTCCGCCGACACGGGCGATGCCCGCGATGGAGAGAATATCCTCCACGAAAGCCTTGGCCGCCTGCGGCGCTTGACCCTCGATGGCGGCAAGCAGGCCCGCATGTTCCTGCTGTCCTTGAGCTTCCGGCTCGCCGAGGCTTGCCAATCCCTGTCCCGACACGATGGCTCGGATCACCCGGCGTTTCGCGGCGGGCGCGATGCCGAGCGCATCGATGAGCGCATTGAGTAGGCCCATATCGCCGAGCCGCACCCGGTGGGCTGTCAGGCCGATATGCTCGAGGCCTTCCAGTGCAAGGCCGAGGATTTCCGCATCCGTGGCGGAGACGTCCGCCCGGCCGATGGATTCGAGACCGGCCTGGAGGAATTCGCCCGCTTCGCCGGGCCGCATGCGGAAGACGGGGCCGCCATAGCAATAGCCCGCAGGCTCCGCGCCGTGTTCGCCCAGATGCCGGAGGCAGACGGGAATGGTGTATTCGGGCCGCAGGCACAGCTCCGTGCCGGAGGCATCCTGCGTCACGAACATCCGCCGCCGGATATCCTCGCCGGACAACTCGACGAACACATCCGCCGGCTGCAGAACCGGCGGTTCGACATGCGCGTAGCCCTCGCGCTCGAAAAGCGCGATCAGCGCAAGAATGGCATCCGTCTCCGTCACTGGCGTCGCTCAAGTCCTTGTGTTCGCATGCTCTCTAGCAATGCTTGGCAGGGAAGGCGACCGTTTTTGGCGGGAAGGGTGAATGAGGGCGGTAAATGTAAATCTTGTGCCATCCCGGGGCGAGCGGCAGCAAGAACCTGCGGCGTCCCGGAATGACAGGCGCGGGATACCCTCATCCTGAGACGCTTCGCTCCTCAGGATGAGGGTGGAATCACGGAACCCGAATGATGGGCGCTGTCAGTGCGGCTTTTCGGCTTTCGCTGCCTTTGTGATCTTGCGGGTAGTCTTGCGCTTGCTGTGATCGCTGGCGAGATTGGCGTATTGCGGCTTCTTGCTGCTCGCCGGTTTAGCGCGGCGAGGGGCCTCCTCTTCCTCTTCTTCGCCCATGAGAGAGGATGGCAGGAAATGACGGGCGGTATCGGTCACGACCCCGGCTACCGCTCCGGCTGCCGTCTGCACGGCTTCCCTAGTGGCGCCAGCGGCCAGGGTTCCGGCCTCGGCGGTCGCGGAGCCGGCCTTGCGCACGGTGCGCTTGGTCAGGGCGGCGGCGGCGGCAGCGGCGGCGGCGATCAGGGCATCGGCCAGAAGCTCGCGGCCGAGATCGGAATTCAGCATATCCTTCAGCGGCGCGAAATTGCTGAAGGCCTTCGCCAGCTTCGTGCTCGAATCCTTCTTCGCCTTGGTCTTGCCCGAACTCTTCTTCGATTTGGCTTTCGCCATGGTTACCTCCTGATGGTCAAGCTTGCAGGAACAACTGTGAAACCATGCGTCGGTTCCGAGCGGCACACAATCGCTGTCCCTCTCCTTTGCCGGGAGGTGCGAAGTCGGAGTGCTTTGTTGGATGGGGGCCGATATCGGTGCTTGGCTTATTCGGTCGAACCACTCTTTACCCCTCCCCGCAAAGGGGGAGGGGGATATGGAGCTTTAACCGAAATGCCTGCCTAAAACCTCGCGCACGGCTTCGACGAGTTTGCTCTCGGGAACCGAGAACTGGGCCGGACGGACGGCTTTCCATTCCTCGTTGGAGGTGATCGCCTCGGCAGCCTTGGCGCCCTCGATCAGGTCCTTGATCTCGACCTCGCCGCGCTCGCGCTCGTTCGATCCCTGGATGATGACGCAGGGACTCTGCCGCTTGTCGGCATATTTCATCTGCGCCTTCATGCCCGACGAGCCGAGATAGAGTTCGGCCCGGATGCCGGCCTGACGCAGGGTGGACACCATGCGCTGGTAGGCGGCGATCTGGTCCTTGTCCATGACGAGAACCACGACGGGGCCGGGCTGCTCCGCCCCAGAGACGATGGGGCTTTTCACCATGCGCAGGGCCGAGAACAGTCGCGAGACGCCGATGGAGAACCCGGTCGCGGGCACCGGCTCGGAGCGGAAGCGCCCAACGAGCCCGTCATACCGCCCGCCGCCGCCGACCGAGCCGAAGCGAACGGGGCGGCCGTCCTCGTCGGTGACGGTGAAGGTAAGGTCCGCCTCGTAGACGGGGCCGGTATAGTATTCGAGGCCGCGGACTACCGAAGGATCGATGATGATGCGGTCCTCATATCCAGAGGTCCCGACGAGCGCCGCGATCTCGGACAATTCGTTCACGCCCTCGGCGCCGCGCGCCGAGACGCCGATGACCTTGCGAAGATTCTCGACCGTCGCGGCGTTCGTATCGCCCCTGGCCTCGGTGAAAGCGAGAACGCGGTCGATATCCTCCGGTTGAAGCCCCGCACCCTTGGTGAAGTCGCCGCTCTCGTCCTTGCGGCCCGGCCCGAGCAGAAGGCGCACGCCCTCAGGCCCCAGCCGGTCGAGCTTATCGATGGCGCGCAGCACCGTGAGCCGTTGGCCTGCTTGTGTCTCGCCGCCGAGGCCGATGGCTTCCAGCACGCCGTCGAGCACTTTGCGGTTATTGACCTTGATCACGTAGTCGCCGCGCCTGATGCCGACTTTTTCCAGCGTATCGGCGGCCATCATGCAGATTTCCGCATCCGCCGCGACGGAGGCTGCGCCGACCGTGTCGGCGTCGAACTGCATGAACTGGCGGAAGCGACCCGGACCCGGCTTCTCGTTGCGGAAAACCCAGCCGGCGCGATAGCTGCGATAGGGCTTGGGCAAGGCATCGAAATTCTCGGCCACGTAACGGGCGAGCGGCGCGGTCAGGTCGTAGCGCAGGGACAGCCACTGCTCGTCGTCGTCCTGGAAGGAGAACACACCCTCGTTCGGGCGGTCCTGATCGGGCAGGAATTTTCCCAGCGCGTCGGTATATTCGACGAAGGGCGTTTCGACGCCCTCGAAGCCGTAGAGTTCGTAGGATTTACGGATCGCCGCGAGCATCCGCTCGGTCGCCGCTAGCTCGGCGGGGCCACGGTCGGCGAAGCCGCGCGGCGCGCGAGCCTTCAGTTTATCGGCCTTGGACATGGGTCAGACGCAGTCTGTTGGTGAGGAAACGTGCTCGGGTCCTAACCCGCAACGCCGTGAGGGGCAAGGTTTGCTTGAGGCCTCAGTTCGCCTCCGGCGCCTCAGGCCCCAGGTCGATCTGCCGTCTGGTTTCGAGAATGCGGAAGCCTGCGGCCTCATAGGCGCGGCAAGCGGCGGCGTTATCCGCTGTGGTCGCGAGGACGAGCGTCCGAACCCCTTCCTGCGCGAAGACCCAGCCGAGATGATGGGCGAGGCGGCGGGCATGGCCGCGTCCCCGCTGGTCGGGCCGTGTCAGGAAATCGCCGATCAGGGCGATGTCCGCATGGCGCGCGATGGTTCCCGCCGTGGCGACGATGTCGCCCTTATGGAGGAGGGCGGCGAACGGCATGGTCAGCATCCATTCGGAAAACGCGTTACGCGGATAGTGCTCCTCCATGAAGCGGGTCACGACTGGCGCATCCTCTATCCCCAGACGTCGCGCGTCGGGGTCGGCGGCTTCCGTTGCGAGCGCCCGTCCGTAGATCCGCATGTCACGCGCTTCGATGAGCCGGTTGCCGAAACGGGGACGCAGCACGGCTTCGTGGTCCGGCTCGATATGCAGCTCGGTAGCAGACGGCGCTGTCAGGCCGAGGGCCAATTCCTCCGGTCGCAACTGCCCGATAGCCGTTATGACGACAAGCTGATCGAAGGCGATCCCGAGGAGGGCTCCCGCGCGGTCCTGGCCGAGATAGGCCGAGCGGTTGTCGATACCCTTGTCGAGATCCGCCAAGGCGGCCTCGAAATACAAACGAAACAGTGGCTTGTCCCGCAGGAACGAGCCAAGCCACTGCCTGTCGTGAGACGAGAGGGCGGAGGTCGGACGCAGCATCGGCTCCGCGTCTTCCTCGTTATGCCACCTTCTTGATGACCCGCGCGACCTTGTCGGCGATCTCGCCGATCTGCTCCTCGGTGACGATGAGCGGCGGCGAGAGGGCGATGGTGTCGCCGGTGATGCGCATCATCAGGCCTTCCTCCTGGAAGCCGCGATCCATGGCCTCGAACGCACGGGCGCCGACCGCGTCGGGACGCGAGGCGAGGTCGATGGCGCCCACGAGCCCGATGGTGCGGATGTCGAGCACGTTCGGCAGGTCCTTCAGGGAGTGGATCGCATCGGCCCAGACCGGCTCGAGCGTCTTGGCGCGCTCGAACAGCTTCTCATCCCGATAGATGTCCTGCGCCGCCAGCGCAGCCGCGCAGGCGAGCGGGTGACCGGAATAGGTGTAGCCGTGGAACAGCTCGATCATGTTCTCCGGCCCCTTCATGAAGGTGTCATAGATGCCCTTGCGCACCATGACGCCGCCCATGGGCACCGTGCCGGAATTCACGCCCTTGGCGAAGGTGATCATGTCCGGAATGACGCCGTAGCGCTCGGCGGCGAATGCCGTGCCGAGGCGGCCGAAGCCGGTGATGACCTCGTCGAAGATCAGGAGGATGCCGTATTTGTCGCAGATCTGGCGCAGGCGCTGGAGATAGCCTTTCGGCGGCGCCAGCACGCCGGTGGAGCCCGCCATCGGCTCGACGATGACGGCGGCGATGGTGGAGGCGTCGTGCAGGGCGACGATGCGCTCCAGATCGTCCGCCAGATGCGCGCCCCATTCAGGCTCGCCGCGAGAAAAGGCCTGCTCAGCGCGGTTATAAGTGTGAGGCAGGTGGTCGACGCCCGCGAGCAGGGTACCAAAGAACTGGCGATTCTTGACGATGCCGCCGACCGAGATGCCGCCGAAGCCGACGCCGTGATAGCCGCGCTCGCGGCCGATCAGTCGCGTCCGGCCACCCTGGCCCTTCACGTTCCAATAGGCGAGCGCGATCTTCAGCGCCGTATCCACCGCCTCGGAGCCCGAATTGCAGAAGAAGGCGTGGTCGAGATCGCCGGGGGCAAGCTGGGCGAGGCGCGAGGCCAGGGCGAAGCCGCCGGAATGGCCGAACTGGAAGGCGGGGGAATAGTCGAGCTCGCTTGCCTGGGACTGGATGGCGGCGGTGATCTCGTCCCGGTTATGGCCCGCGTTGCAGCACCATAGGCCCGCCGCGCCGTCGATCACTTCTCGGCCTTCCGGGGTGTAGTAATACATGCCCTTGGCGCGGGCGACCATGCGCGGGCGCTGCTTGAAGGAGCGGTTCGCCGTGAACGGAAGCCACCAGGCCTCCAGGTCGTTCGGGGCGGAAAGGTCGTTGGCGGCTCTGGATGGGTGAGCGTTCATGGCGTTCCTCGGAATAGAGATTCGAGGATAGCCTAGCAGCCGCCTCACAAGCTGCAAAAGGACTTTTGCAGCGGGAGCCCTGCAAAGTAAGCGTGGCTGTCAGCCCGTCATGGCATGGGCTTCGAAGCCTGCCGCGTCGAGCGCCTGCGCCACTTCGACGCTCTGCGCCTTCGTCGTCACATGGACGCGGCCGTGTTCGAGATCGACCTCGACCCTGGCGCCGGGGTCAAGGCGCTGAATGGCCTTGGTGACGGCGTTTACGCAACCCTGACAGGTCATGCCGTCGACCTGCATCAATAAGTCCTTGCGGGGTTCTTTCATCGCTTGGGATCCTTTCATTTCCAGGTCGTCCGATCCCGGCCGATGGCTGAAAGCCGGAACAGGCGCAGGAAAATATGCCGTTACGGAACACTAACGCTTGCGAACGTGGTCCGCGTCGGACAACAATGTTTCACATCTGATTCGACGATTTCCGCGTTGAACCACGGGAGCGGGGGCACCCATGGTCGAAATGGCCAAAAGGCTGGATTTGTTCAAAGGCAGGCAAGCGAAATTGTTCGCTCTCGGCCTGTGCGCCGTTGCCGTCTTGGCCGCTGTCGCGGTGGAGGCCGAAAGCCTCGTGCCGGTCGCCGTCCTGCTGCACGTCGCTGCCTTGTCCGGCATCGCTTTCATCTGGCTGCGGATGGAGGCGTCGGCACAGGAGGCCCGGAAAGCGTCGGCCGGCATTGCCGTCCTGGCCGGCCGCCTGGACAGGCTCGAGCAGCAACTGCGCCTGCCCGGCGCCACGGCCAATCCCGCCCTGCGCACCACGATGGCCGAAGTCACCGGCACGGTTGGGCTGCTCGGCGGCGTGGTGCGGGAGCTTGCCAAGAATGTCGCCGCGCAGCACCGCGATGTCGCCGACCTCAAGAGCAACCTTCAGCATTCCAGGAAAACCCGCAACGACGAGCAGTCCGCCCTCAGGATCGCGCCGGAGCCGCGCCTCGCCGAGCACCGTTCCCTGGACCGGCCGAGCGCACAGCCCGAACCGTCCCTTCTCCCGCTTCCGCAAAGGGGCATGGAAGACGACGACATGCACCGCGCTCGTCTGATTTCCCAGGCTTTCGAGGCCGATCGGATCGAACTGCATCTCCAGCCGGTGGTCGCTCTGCCGCAGCGCAAGGTCCGTTTCTATGAGGCGCTGGCCCGGCTGCAGCTCGAAGACGGCACCATCATCGGCCCGGCCGAGTTCCTGCCCCATCTCGAGCGTCTCGGCCGCGCGCCGGACTTCGATCGCAGGGTCGTCGGGCAGGCTATCGCCATTGCCCGCCATCTGGTCGCCCGCGGCAGCGAGGCCATCGTCACCGTCAACCTCTCGCCTCGCTCGCTGATGGTGCCGGGCTTCCTGTGGTCCCTCGTCCGCCTGCTGGAGGCCGCGCCTGAGATCACGGGCAAGGTCGTTCTCGAGTTGCCGCAGCAGGGCTGGCGGATGCTCGATGCCGAGCAGCGCGAGGCGGTTCTCGCTCTGCGCGATCGAGGCGTTCCTTTATCCCTCGATCAGGCATCGGATATGGGCTTCGATGCGAGGATGCTCGCGGAGTACGGCATACGGTTCGTGAAATTCACCGCCGATATGATCCTGGCCGAGGCGGAGCGCGACGAAGGGCGGGAAATCGGCGTGCGCGATTTCGCTTCGCTCCTGCGCCGCGCCGGCATCAAGCTCGTCGCCGAGCGCGTCGAGCGCGAGGAAATGGTGCCTGCTCTCATCGAACTCGGCGTGCCCCTCGCGCAGGGCTTCGTCTTCGCGGCTCCCCGTGCGGTTCGTGCCGAAGTGCTTGCGGCGGCGGATTCGAAAAAGGCTGTTCCGGCTGAAGGGACCCGTTCCGCGATCCGCCGCGCCGGTTGACTTCGGGGCCTCCAGGGCCTACCCGCCCGGCTCATCCGGTTATTTAACGAGCGCGTGTCTTCATCGGCGAAAAGGTGTCCTCTTCGCAAAAGACATGCTTCAACGCTGTGAGATCTCATGACCGCCTCGACCCGTCCCGCTCTCGTCGATGGTCTGCAACCCATTGCCGACCGTTATGATCTCCTTCTCTGCGATGTGTGGGGCGTCCTGCATAACGGCATCAAGGCCTATGAACCCGCCAGCGAGGCGCTGACGCGCTTCCGCGAAGGGGGAGGGCGGGTCGTCCTGGTCTCCAATGCGCCGCGTCCGGGCACGTCGGTGGGGATCCAGCTCGATGGTTTCGGCGTGCCGCGAACGGCCTACGATTCCATCGTCACCTCAGGGGATCTGACCCGGCTTTCCATCGAGGAACGTCTCGGTCAGGTCGTGCACCATATCGGCCCGCCCCGCGACATGCCGATCTATGACGGGCTCGATATCCGCTTCGGCGGCATCGGGGAGGCCGATTACGTGGTCTGCTCCGGCTTCACCAACGACGAGAAGGAGACGGTCGAGGATTATCGCGCGCGGCTCGAAGCCATGCTCGCGCGCCGGCTCCTGATGGTCTGCGCCAATCCCGATCTCATCGTCGAGCGCGGCAACGTGATCGTCCCCTGCGCCGGAACGCTCGCGCTCGCCTACGAGGAAATGGGCGGCGACGTCTATTACGCCGGCAAGCCCCATGCGCCGATCTACGAGTGTGCGATTGCGGTCGCGGCGAGGCTGAGCGGTCGGGACATCCCCAAGGACCGCGTGCTCGCCATCGGCGATGCCATCCGCACCGACATCGCAGGCGCCGCGGGCTACGGCATCGATTCCCTCCTCATCGCGCGCGGCATTCACGCGGAGGAGCTGAAGGCTCATCAGGGCCCGCTCGTGTCGCAGCACGTGCAGGACTGGGTCGATCTCCAACCCGTCAAGCCACAGGCCATCACCGACGCCCTGTCCTGGGCCGCGTGAGATTTTATCCGTTACGGGTTCACGCAATCCCCTGTCATTCCCGGCCGGGAATGACAGGGGAGGGATGGCAGGGATGCAACGATTCATCGCCGAGTGCTCACTTCCCTTGACCCCCGCTCCGGTTTTCGACAGGGTCGCGGCCGCTGAAGCCCGTCCCTGATCCCATGCTCCCTGACGCTCACGCATCCATCCCGTTCACGATCTGCCGCGACGGCGAACCCGTGCCGCAGCGCCTGAAAGGCGCCACGGCCGCCATCGGCAATTTCGATGGCGTCCATTGGGGGCACCAGCAGCTGATCCGCATGGCTCTTGCCACTGGCCGTCCCGCCGTGGTCGTCACCTTCGAGCCGCATCCGCGCACCTTCTTCCAGCCCGACAATCCGGTCTTCCGCCTCACGCCGGAGCCGGTGAAGCTCGCAATTTTCGCGCGAATGGGCCTGACGGGCGCGTTCGTGAGACGTTTCGACAGGAGCCTTGCCGCGTTGAGCGCGGAGGAATTCGTCGAGCTTCTCGCGCGGGATCTCGATGTCTCCGGTGTCGTGATCGGCCACGATTTCCGCTTCGGCCACGGCCGCGAGGGCAATCCGGCGCGGATGGAGGAGATGTGCCGCGCGCGTGGGCTCGAATGCCTGATCGCGCCCGCTGTGACCTCCGGCACGGAGCCTGTCTCGTCCAGCGCCATCCGGGCGGCCCTGGAGGCGGGCGACATCGCTCAGGCCAACAGGCTCCTCGGCTATCGCTGGTTCGTTCGCGCTGAAGTCCGCCATGGCGACAAGCGCGGTCGGGTGCTCGGCTATCCCACCGCCAATATGCGCCTCCCCGACGATTGTCGCCTGCGCTACGGCATCTACGCGGTGCGGGCCCTGGTCGACGGCAGGCTGGTCGACGGCGTCGCCAGCTTCGGCCGCCGCCCCACCTTCGACAATGGCGCGCCGCTGCTCGAAGTGCACCTCTTCGATTTCGAGGGCGATCTCTACGGGAAGAATATCGATGTGGAATTCATCGACTGGATCCGCGGCGAGGAGCGCTTTGACGGCATCGAGGCGCTGATTGCCCGCATGGACCGGGATTCCGAGGAGGCGAGGCGGATGCTCGCTGAGGACCGGATGCGGTCGATGATCGGCTGAGGATGGTCATTCCCGGTCCTGCGGACCGCCGGGGATGACAAAGGGGACCGCTGCGCATCACCCCAACCCTCCCTTCAACGCCCGCGCCGCCATGGCATAGCCGCCCATGGCGCCGTCGACGAAGTGGATATGGTCGCTGCGGGTGGCGGAGGGGACGAAACAGGTCATGAGCGCGGCGTCCTGCCGGTGCAGGCCGTAATGGGCGATGCCTTGCCGCTCCGCCTCGGCGAGCATCGCCTCGATCCGGTCCGCGAGGGCGGGCGTGCAGTCGAGGGTCATGCGCAGGCCGTCGTCGAATTTGCGGAAATCGGTGTTCTCCACGAGCTGGTGACGGTAGCGGGCCGGGTCGAACCCGCCCACCCGCAGGCCGAGCCGGAAGATGGCGAAGGAGATGAGGCGTCTCGCGCCGAGCCGAAGGGCGGCCCATAGGCGCGGCTCATTCTCGCCCCGCACGGTCTTGGTTTCGAGTGCGAAGCCGTTGAACGGCGAGTGCAAGGATGGCCCGTTCGCCGGAATCGGCCGTCCGGCCTCGTTGCGCCTCTCGGTGAGGGCAAGAACATCCCCGACGAGCGCGTTGAAGGCGGGCGCATCCGTGCCCATGGCCGGGACGACGATGAGGGAGAGAATGACGCCATGCTTCGCCCGGATCTCGTCGAAGCGGCAGGACAGGCCGGTCAGGTCGGGATGGGTACCGCGCTCCGCCGGCGGCACGGCGAAAGCGCCGGCCTTCATCTGCCGCTCGGCATAGGCCATGCCGCCGCCGCTGAACATGGCATAGGCCACGTCGGGCGAGGCGGCGAAGCGAGCGATGCGGACATCATGCCCGGCCTCACGCACCGCTGCGACCGGAACGAGGGCGATGCGAAGCTCCAGGCCGAAATCGTCCCGCACCCAGGCGGCGACGGCGGCAAGGGATTTGCGCGCCAGATCGGTCTTTGCCGCCGGAAGGGCGAAGCTTGCCCCGTCTCCCCCGAAAACGAACGGAAAATCGTTGCCGTGAAGGGCGTTTGCAGCGGCCGCGATCACGGCGGCGGCGGCCGTGTTCACTTCCTTATAGCGGCCGGCCTCGATGGCGGCGGTGGACTGGACGATATCGGCGAGCCCGAGCACCCAATCCTCGGGCAGGGGCGTGTAGATGGAGGGATCGGTGAGCTGGGAAAATCTGCCGAAGACCGGCAGCCGGTCATAGAAGCCGGATGCTTCGACAGGGTGGATTTCCAGCTCGCCCGTTTTCATGGTCTCCCATTCCGGTCGAAGGATTCCTCGAAACTTAGCCGAAAGGCGCCTTAGGCAACCGTTTCGCCTTCCGGTGCGCCCCGGCCGAGAGCGTCGGGCAGGGGATCGCCCTCCGCGACGAAGCGCATCGAGATCGAGTTCATGCAATAGCGCTCGCCGGTGGGCGGCGGGCCGTCGTCGAAGACGTGGCCGAGATGGCCCTCGCAGCGGGCGCAGCGGATCTCGGTACGGATCATGCCGTAGCTCGTGTCCCGCACGAACGCGATATGCTCACGGTCGATGGGATCGAAGAAGCTCGGCCAGCCGGTGCCGGATTCGAACTTGGCGCCTGACTTGAAAAGGGGCAGGCCGCAGAGACGGCAGGCATAGGTGCCCTTCGCCTTAGCGTCGTTGAACACGCCGCAGAAGGCGCGCTCCGTGCCGTGTTCGAGAATGACCCGGCGCTCCTCGTCGTTCAGATCGGCCACGAGGCTGTCGAATTGTTCGGGAGAGGGGGGCGTCAGGTCGAAGCCTGCCTTGGAACGCTGCCCTTCCGCGGTGGTGGAGTGATCCATTGTCGATCCTTCTCGCAATCCTTCTTGGGATGCATATATGGTTGGTTTCCCGCGCAATAAGAAGCTCTCCCGAGCCGCCACGCTTTATTCTCGGCGCCGGCGCTGCTAAAAGGCAGACGATGTCCGTATTTTTCCAGGCTTCGAGCGTGGCTTTCGCCCGCATTCCGCGAATTATCGGCCCGGCCCTCGCTTGACTGCGAAGGTCCGGGATCAAGCCGTTTCGCCCCGATACTACCCGATTTCAGATGCCTGGTGTGCCGCGTTCAAGCGGACTGTCCGAGACCCGTTGACTGCCATGACCGATAAAACCGACGCCCCCGCGCGCGACTATTCCGAGACGCTCTTCCTGCCGCAGACCGAGTTCCCCATGCGGGCGGGCCTGCCGCAGCGCGAGCCGCAACTCCTACAGCGCTGGAACGAAATGAAGCTCTACGAGCGCCTGCGCGAGGTCCAGAAAGGGCGGTCGCGCTTCGTGCTGCACGACGGGCCTCCCTATGCCAACGGCAACATCCATATCGGGCATGCGCTCAACAAGATCCTGAAGGACATGGTCGTCCGGTCCCAGGGCATGCTGGGCTTCGATTCCAACTATGTGCCCGGCTGGGACTGCCACGGCCTGCCGATCGAGTGGAAGATCGAGGAAGAATATCGCGCCAAGGGCAAGAACAAGGACGACGTGAACGTCGTCGAGTTCCGCCGCGAGTGCCGCGCCTTCGCCGAGAAGTGGATCGACGTGCAGCGCGAGGAGTTCAAGCGCCTCGGCGTCGAGGGCGATTGGACCAACCCTTATCAGACCATGTCCTTCGATGCGGAAGCGCAGATCGCCCGCGAGATCATGAAGTTCGCGACGAGCGACCAGCTCTATCGCGGCTCGAAGCCGGTGATGTGGTCCTCCGTCGAGAAGACCGCGCTCGCCGAGGCCGAGGTCGAGTATCATGAGAAGACCTCGACCACGATCTGGGTGAAGTTCCCGATCACCGACACCCTCGACGGCGATCTCGAAGGCGCATCCGTCGTCATCTGGACGACCACCCCCTGGACGATCCCCGCCAACCGCGCCATCGCCTTCGGGTCGGATATCTCCTACGGCCTCTTCAAGGTCACGGAAGCGGCAGGCGACAACTGGGCGAAGGTGGGCGACCGCTCCGTGATTGCCGACAAGCTCGCGGCGGACGTGTTCGCGGCCTCCCGCGTCACCGGCTACGAGCGCATCAAGGACGTGCTGCCGGTGATGATCGAGCGCTGCGCGCATCCATTCCGTGGGCTTGAGGGCGCGAACGGCTATTGGGATTTTAAAGTCCCGATGCTGCCCGCCGATTACGTCACCGACGATGCGGGCACGGGCTTTGTGCATACCGCTCCCGGCCACGGCGCGGACGACTACAACACCTATATCAAGCACAAGGCGGTGTTCGAGGCCTGCGGCATGAAGGAAGTGCCGCACACGGTCGCGCCGGATTCGTCCTACTTCCCGAACATCCCGCTCTTCGCGGGCGAGCGCATCTATGACGACAAGGGCAAGGATGCGGGCGCCAACGAGGCGGTGATCAAGAAGCTCGTCGAGGCCGGCGCGCTGATCGCGCGCGGTCGCCTGAAGCACCAGTACCCCCATTCCTGGCGCTCGAAAGGTCCGCTGATCTTCCGCAACACGCCGCAATGGTTCATCGCCATGGACAAGCCGCTCGACGACAAGGGCGATACGCTCCGCCAGCGCGCGCTGCATGCGATCAGGACGGTCGAGTGGGTTCCGGAATCAGGCGAGAACCGCATCACCGGCATGATCGAGAACAGGCCCGACTGGGTCGTGTCGCGCCAGCGCGCCTGGGGCGTGCCGATCGCGGTCTTTGTCAGGAAGGGCACGAACGAGATCCTGAAGGACGAGCGCGTCAACAACGCCATCGCCGACGCCTTCGAGAAGGAAGGCGCGGATGCGTGGTATGCCGATGACGGCGCGCGCTTCCTGAAGGCCGGCGGCTATGACGTGGCCGATTTCGAGAAGGTCAACGACATCCTCGACGTGTGGTTCGATTCAGGCTGCACCCATGCCTTCGCCCTCGAAAAGCGCGACGATCTCAAGGTGAAGCGCAAGGTCGATGGTGGGCCGGATCAGGTCATGTATCTCGAGGGCTCGGACCAGCATCGCGGTTGGTTCCACTCCTCGCTTCTGGAAAGCTGCGGCACGCGCGGACGCGCGCCTTACGACATCGTGCTCACCCACGGCTTCGTTCTCGACGAGAAGGGCCAGAAGATGTCGAAGTCGCTCGGCAACGTGGTCGCGCCGCAGAAGGTGATCCAGGATTCCGGCGCAGATATCCTGCGTCTCTGGGTGGCGGCGTCCGACTATTCGGATGATCTGCGCATCGGCCCGGAGATCCTGAAGACCTTCGTCGAAACCTACCGCAAGCTGCGCAACACCATCCGCTGGATGCTGGGCTCGCTTGCCCATTTCCATGAGGCGGAGAAAGTGGCGGTGGCGGAGATGCCGGAGCTGGAGCGCTTCGTGCTTCATCGCCTTGCCGAGCTCGATGGTGAGATGCGCGAGGCCTATCGCAGCTTCGACTACAAGCGCGTGGTCGCGCTGCTCAACTCGTTCCTGACCACGGATCTGTCGGCTTTCTATTTCGATATCCGCAAGGACGCGCTCTATTGCGATCCCTTGTCGAGCAAGGTCCGCAAGAGCGCGCTCACCGTCATCGACATGACCTTCCGCGCCGTTGCGACCTGGATCGCGCCGATCCTGGCTTTCACGGCGGAGGAGGCGTGGCTCGCGCGTTATCCGAACGCCGAGTCGGTGCATCTCGAGACCTTCCCGGAGCTCCCGGCGGAGTGGCGCGACGAGGCTCTCGCCGAGCGCTGGGCCAGGATCCGCCGCGTCCGCCGCGTCATCACCGGCGCGCTGGAAATCGAGCGGGCGCAGAAGCGCATCGGCGCGAGCCTGGAGGCTGCTCCCATCGTCTACATCAACGATGATAGCCTGTGGGAGGCTGTGCAGGGGCTCGATCTGGCCGAGATCGCCATCACGTCCGGGATCAGGGTGGAGCGGGGCGAGGGCCCGGGCGACGCCTTCCGTCTCGACGATGTGAAGGGCGTTGCTGTCGTGCCGGCCCTGGCCGAAGGCCGCAAATGTGCCCGTTCCTGGAAGGTCTCGGCTGAAGTCGGCTCCGATCCCGACTATCCGGACGTGACCCCGCGCGATGCGGAGGCCCTGCGTGAATGGGATCGGTTGAGGACGGCCGCGTGATGGACAAGGCAGACGAGTCGGAAGCCTCGCTTCCGGAGACCGCCGCTCCGGAGAGGGCGCCGCCCCGGCGTCCCCACTCTCCTTCCAGCCCTTCTTCATCGAGGGGCGGAGGAAAACGCCGGTCGAAGAAAAACGGCCTTTCTGTCGCCGCCACGATCGGCTTCAGCCTCGCGCTCCTCACCCTGATCCTCGACCAGGCCACGAAGCTTTACACCCTGTTCGTGTTTGAGCTTCCGGTGAAAGAGCCGGTGGCGCTGAACCCGTTCGTGAACCTGATCGTGGTCTGGAATCGCGGCATTTCCTACGGTTTGTTCCAGCAGAACAGCAATCTGGGCCGGTGGATCCTGATCGTCGTATCCCTCCTGGCCGCGATCGGCCTGTCCTTCTGGATCCGCCGGACGAAGGGGAAGCTCCTGGCGGCTTCGCTCGGGCTGATCGTGGGCGGGGCCGTCGGCAATGTCATCGATCGCCTCGTCTACGGGGCGGTCTTCGATTTCATCCAGTTCCAGCTCGGAGACTGGTCCTGGTATGTGTTCAACGTGGCCGATGCGGCCATCGTTGCGGGGGTGGTCGGTTTGCTTTATGACTCCTTCGTGCTGGAGCGACGCCGAAAGGTGTGAATTGACGCGCGAGAACGTCGGGCGGCCATATGTTCGCCAGAATGAGCAATCAGGCGTTCCCGCGAGAATGGAACAGTCAGGTGGGTACCATGAAGGGATTGAAGGTCTTCGGTTGCGCGGGTGCTCTGGCGCTTCTTGTCGCCGCCTCCGGTGCTTCGGCGCAGGAGGGCGAGGCCGTGAAGAGCCTGCTCGGCAGCATCGGCATCATCCCCAAGGAAAAGCCTCCCATCATCTACAATGAGCGTGCCCCGCTCGTGCTGCCGCCCAAGATGGAGCTGCGCGCTCCGGCGCCTGGCGGCGGCGCCGAGGCCCGCAACGGCAACTGGCCCAAGGATCCGGACGTGATCGCGGCCCGCAAGGCCGCCGCCGACGCCAAGACACCCTATACGAGCTCGGAACTCTACAAGAACAGCAACGCCAGGCCGCTTTCCATCGAGGAAATGCGCGCCGGCCGCGATCCGAACAACTACGTCCAGGGCGGTCCGCCGGCCCCGGTCGGCCGGCAGGCCGACAAGAGCGTCATGAGCCCCGACGAGCTTCGCTCGTTCAGCACGAAGAACGACGACGTCAAGCTTTCAGGCGACGGCCTTGAGCGGCGTTACCTCAGCGATCCGCCGGGAGGTCTTCTGAAGGCCGCGGCCGGTGCGCCCCTCCAGGCTTCCGTCGAGCCCCGGCCGGTGGTCGATCCGGACAGTCCGCTGGGCTTCATCCAGCAGCAGCAGAGGCGGTAAGGCGGCCTTGCAAGACGGTGTTTTCAGGCGAACGGACTCCCCGTTTCGCCTGAAGTCGCTTTAAGGCCAAGCTGTTCGAAGCCGGCTCTTGAAAAACCATGTCGCACGCGAAACGTGCGCTGCTCCGCTTGCGTAGCCTTCAGATTGCACTATTCCCGTAGGAGAATCCTACGCGCAGATTTGATTCCGTTAAGGTTGAAACGTCATGGACACATCCCCGAAGCCCCTGTTGCGTACCGGCTCCCCCTCCGTAGGGCGGACCGAGGGCGGCGGCCCCGATGTGTCGTCCTTCACCCTCGATAACGGTCTCGACGTGGTGGTGATCCCGGATCACCGGGTGCCTGTCGTCACGCATATGGTCTGGTATCGCAACGGTTCGGCCGACGATCCGCTCGGGCAGTCCGGCATCGCTCACTTTCTCGAACACCTGATGTTCAAGGGCACCGAGAAGCATCCGGCCGGCGAGTTCTCCAAGGTCGTTTCCGGCCTCGGCGGCCAGGAGAACGCTTTCACGTCCTTCGATTATACGGCCTATTTCCAACGTGTCGCCCGCGACCATCTCAAGACCATGATGGAGTTCGAGGCCGACCGCATGACGAACCTCCTGCTGGAGGAGAGCGTCATCGGTCCCGAGCGTGACGTGGTGCTGGAGGAGCGGCGTATGCGGGTCGAGACCGATCCGGCCTCCCAACTCGCCGAGGCCATGGCGGCGGCGCTTTTCGTGCATCACCCCTACGGCATTCCGATCATCGGCTGGATGCATGAGATTGAAACCCTCAACCGGGATCACGCCCTCGATTATTACCGCCGCTTCTACACGCCCGAGAACGCCATTCTCGTCGTCGCGGGCGATGTGACGGCTGACGATGTGCGCCGCCTGAGTGGCGATACCTATGGTCGCATCGCGCCGCGCGGCAAGCGCCCGGTGCGCTTCCGCCCACGCGATCCCGAGCCGGTCGCCGCGCGCCACATCACGGTCGCTGACCCGAAGGTCGAGCAGCCGACCCTGCAGCGGCTCTATCTCGTTCCCTCCTGCCTCACGGCGAAGGAGCGGGATTGCCATGCGCTCGAACTCCTTGCCGAGGTGATCGGCGGAGGCCCGACCTCCTATCTCTACCGCAAGCTCGTTCTGGAGCGCGGTGTCGCGGTGAATGCGGGCGCCTGGTACATGTCCTCCGCCATGGAAGAGACCCGCTTCTGCGTCTATGCGGTCCCGGCCGAGGGCGTATCGCTTACCGCGCTGGAGGAGGCCGTCGACGAAGTGTTGCGCATGATCCCGGCTGAGGCGCTCGATTCCGAGGCGATCGAACGGGCCAAGACGCGTCTCGTCGCCGAGACGATCTATTCCACCGACAGCCAATCGTCGCTCGCCCGCATTTACGGCTCGGCGCTGGCCATCGGCGAGACTCTCGAGGACGTGCGGCGCTGGCCGGCTGAGATCGAGGCTGTGCTCAAGGACGATCTGGCCTCCGTTTCCGAGCGCTACCTCATCCCACGTCGTTCCGTGACGGGCTACCTGCAGAAGCCGGCATCCTGAACCGCCGCCTGAAGGGTCGCCCAATCTAACAATGAGATGAACATGACCGCTACCGCCGAAATCCGCTCCGCATCCCCGACTACGGTGAAGACGCTGACCTCTCCCGGCGGCGTCGAAGCGTGGCATGTGGAATCCGATGTGGTGCCGCTGATCGCGGTCGCTTTCACCTTCGAAGGCGGATCGGCCCAGGATCCGAAGGACAAGCCCGGCGTGGCGCAGATGCTCGCCCGTCTCCTCGACGAGGGCGCAGGCGATTACGACTCCGACGCCTTCCAGGAGCGCCTGGCCGCCCGGGCCATCGAGCTTTCATTCAATGCCGGTAACGATGCCATCGGCGGCTCGCTCAAGACGCTCGTCAAGCACGCGGATGAGGCTTTCGAGCTCTTGCGCCTCGCGCTCGCCGAGCCGCGTTTCGACCAGGATGCGATCGAGCGCGTGCGCGCCCAGACCATCGCGGGCCTGCGCTATCAGCAGAACGATCCCGGCGTCATGGCCACGCGCCGCTTCTTCGAGGAAGGCTTTGCCGGGCATCCTTATGCGCGTCCGACCTCGGGCACGGTGGAAAGCACCATGGCGATCACCCGCAACGACATCGCGGCCATGCACCGCGCGATCATTGCCCGTGGCCGCGTGAAGATCGCAGTGGTCGGCGCCATCGACGCGGAGCGTCTCTCCGCCCTGCTCGACAAGGTGTTCGGCGCGCTGCCGGAAGCCAAGCCGCTGAAGCCCATCGAGCCGGCCTTGTTGCAGAATCTCGGCTCGCGGCATGTGGTCGATCTCGACGTTCCGCAATCGGTGATCCGCTTCGGAACGCACGGCATTCCATGGCGCGATCCCGGCTTCATTCCCGCTTACGTGCTCAACCACATCCTCGGCGGCGGCGCCTTCACCTCGCGCCTGTTCCAGGAGGTGCGCGAGAAGCGCGGCCTCGCCTATAGCGTCGGCACGTCGCTGGTGAGCTACCGCGCCGCCTCCATGACATGGGGCTATACCGCCACCAAGAACGAGCGCGTGACCGAGGCCCTGGACGTCATCTCGGACGAGATGATGCGCCTGAAGCAGGACGGTCCGTCCGATGAAGAACTGCAGAAGGCGAAGGATTACCTCATCGGCTCCTACGCCCTCGGCTTCGACACCTCGACGAAGATCGCCCATACCCTGGTGCAGATCGCCTTCGAGGGCCTCGGCGTCGACTATATCGCCCGCCGCAACGACCTCGTCGCATCGGTAACCCAGTCCGATATCGGCGGCGCCGCAGAGCGGATCTTCGGCGAAGGCAAGATGCTCACCGTGATCGCGGGACGGCCGACCGGGCTTTGAGCCTTATGCCGTAATGGTCCTGCGCGATCACGACCGGTGCTGGCGAGAAAACTTTTACCTTACCGACCCAACGTCGATCGGTGTGGCGGAGTGAATGGATGCTGCTGCCCTAGCCGCCGCCCGGCTCCGCCCTAGTCTCTCATGCTCTGCGATGAGTCGGAGCATTCCGCATGGCACTGCAGCAAACGATCGATCTCTCCCTTGCCACCCATATCGGCGAAGGTGGTCTGCCGCAGACGGCGGTGGATGCGGCGCTGGCGGTGGTCGGGCGTGCCATGAAGAGACTGGCCGAGGATGATAAGACGGGCCGATTGCCTTTGCTTCACATGCCGCACGCCACGGATGATCTCGACGCGATCCGCGAGGCGGCCTCCTGGCTGAGGCGCGATGCAACGGATGTGGTCTTTCTCGGCACCGGCGGATCGAGCCTCGGCGGGCAGACGCTGGCGCAATTGAAGGATTATGCGGTGCCCGGCGCGGGCCGCTTCGCCGACGGGCCGCGGGTGCATTTCCTCGACAATCTCGATCCCATCACTTTCGACCAGGTTCTGCACAAGCTGCCGCTGTCCTCGACGCGCTTCGTGGCGATCTCGAAATCCGGCGGCACGGGCGAGACGCTGATGCAGACCATCGCCGTGCTCTCGGCCCTCGACAAGGCGGGCCTGAAGGCGCGCCCGGCGGAGGTATTCCTCGGCCTGTCCGAGCCGAGGAAGCCCGGCGGCGACAATGCCCTTCGCGATCTGCTCGAACCGGAGGGCATACGTTTCCTCGATCATCACACCCACATCGGCGGGCGCTATTCGGTGCTCACCAATGTCGGGCTTCTGCCTGCCGCCGTGCTCGGCCTCGACATCGTCGCCGTCCGTAGGGGAGCGGCTGACGCTTATGAGCCATTCCGCAACGGCAGGAGCGCCAAAGATGCACCAGCCGCCGTCGGCGCCGCGATCAACGTCGCCATGTCGCTCGAGGGCAAGAACATTGCCGTCACCATGGCCTATGCGGACCGGCTGGAGCGCTTCACCCGCTGGTGGGTGCAGCTCTGGGCGGAAAGCATCGGCAAGGACGGCAAGGGTGCGCAGCCGGTGGCCGCCATCGGCCCCGTCGACCAGCACAGCCAGCTCCAGCTCTATCTCGCAGGCCCGAACGACAAGCTCTTTACGGTGATCACCACGAATGTCGAAGGGCAGGGGCCGGTCATCGATGAAAAGCTGGCGCAACGCGCAGGCGTGCCGGATTTCGCCGGCAAGCGTATCGGCGATCTCGTTGCGGCGCAGGGCCGCGCCACGGCCGACACCCTCGCCAGGAATGGCCGCCCGACCCGGCAGATCCATATCGAGAAGCTCGACGAGCGCGCGATGGGCGAACTCCTCATGCACGAGATGCTGGAGACGATCCTTTCCGGCTATGCGCTCGGCGTCGACCCGTTCGACCAGCCGGCGGTGGAGGAGGGTAAGATCCTGGCGAAGCAATATCTTGCGCAGGGGATTTAGTGCGGCTTACAGCCAGAGGCGCCAACGACCGCTCCCCTGCGTGAGAAAGCGGGGGAGAATGTCGCGCCTTCTGGCATCCTCGTCCGGGAGGCTTTATCTTCTCCTCTCCAGATTCCCCTCGAACCCGAAGCGTCTCATGACCGTCCGTCGTCTCGATCCCATTCTCGTCGACCGCATCGCCGCGGGCGAAGTGGTCGAGCGTCCGGCCGCCGCCGTAAAGGAACTCGTCGAGAACGCCGTCGATGCGGGCGCGAATTCCATCGAGATCGCCATCGAGGCCGGCGGCCGCCGTCTCATCCGCATCATCGACGATGGGGCCGGCATGTCGCCGGAGGATCTCGAGCTTGCCGTCGAGCGCCATGCCACGTCGAAGATCCCGGATGGCGATCTGTTCGCCATCAACACGCTGGGCTTTCGCGGCGAGGCTCTGCCCTCCATCGGTGCGGTGGCGCGCCTCGCGATCACGACCCGCACGGCGGAGGCGGAGACCGGCTCGTCCATCGTCGTGGAGGCGGGCGTCAAGGGGCCTGTGCGGCCCGCTTCCGCGCCCAAGGGGACGAAGATCGAGGTGACGGATCTCTTCGCCGCCACGCCCGCGCGGCTGAAATTCTTGAAGAGCGACCGCTCCGAGGCACAGGCCGTGGCCGAGATCGTCAAGCGTCTCGCCATCGCTCATCCGACCATCCGCTTCACCTTATCGGGCGAGCACATCACGCCCTTCACCTATCCGCCGGAGCCGGAAGGCGAGCATGGTTTCCTGCGCCGTCTTTCCCGCGTGCTGGGAGCGGAGTTCAACGACAACGCCATGAATATCGGCGTCGAGCGCGAGGGCGTGCGGCTTTCCGGCTTCGCCAGCCTGCCGACCTTCCATCGCGGCACGTCGACTTCCGTGCACTTCGTCGTCAACGGACGGCCCGTGCGCGACAAGCTGCTGCTCGGTGCCGTGCGCGGCGCCTATGCCGATGTGATGGCCTCCGACAGGCATCCGGTTCTGGCGCTGATGGTCGATCTCGATCCGCGCTCAGTCGACGTGAACGTGCACCCGGCGAAGACGGAAGTGCGCTTTCGTGATCCGGCCTTCGTGCGCGGTTTCGTCGTGGCGGCGTTGAAGGAGGCCATCACCCGCTTCGGCTTTCGCTCCGCCTCGACGGGTGGTATCCGCACCCTGGACAGCCTGCGTCCGCAAGGGGTGCCGCCGCGTCCGGTCTCCGTTGCCCATCGCGCGCCGTCCATCCGCCATTCCAGCGCCTTTGCCGGCTGGCAGGCGCCGCTCGAGCCGGAGAATTGGCGACAGGGATTGGCGGAGGCGCAGGCGAGCCTGCCCGATATCGCCGCGCCCTCCGCCGATAGCCGCGCCACGCTCGCCGAGCACGATCCTTCTGCCGAGCATGCGCCTTTGGGCGCGGCCCGCGCGCAGATCCATGGCACCTATATCGTCGCGCAGACGGAAGACGGCATCGTCATCGTCGATCAGCACGCAGCGCATGAGCGCCTGGTCTATGAACGCCTTAAGCGCGAGCGCGCGGCATCGGGCATTGCGCGGCAATTGCTGCTGATTCCGGAAGTGGTCGATCTCGATCCCGTCGATGCGGATCGCGTCATGGCGGAAGCCCCCACGCTGGAAAGTCTCGGCCTCGTGCTCGAACCCTTCGGCCCCGGCGCGCTCCTGGTGCGCGAGGTGCCCTCCGCGCTCGCGGGCGGGCGTATCAAGGCCCTGGTGCAGGATGTGGCCGATGCGCTGGCCGAATGGGGGCAGGGCGGCTCACACCCGCTGGAAGAACGCCTCGACGCGGTTCTCTCCCGCATGTCCTGCCACGGCTCCGTGCGCGCGGGACGGCGCATGAGGCCGGAGGAGATGAATGCGCTGCTGCGCGAGATGGAGGTCACGCCCCTGTCGGGTCAGTGCAACCACGGCCGACCGACCTATGTGGAGCTGAAGCTCGCGGATATCGAACGGCTGTTCGGGCGGCGGTGAGCCGCCATTCGCGATGCGTTGACATGTGAGCCCGCCGCTCTGGGCAAGGCTCATGCGGTTCTGGTGATATCCGGCCCCGATCTTGACGATCTGGACCGGTCGCGCGTGTTAGCCTCGCCGAAGGAGCGAGTGCCCCGTCATCTCCTGCGGTTGCGGCAGGCCCATCAGTTCGAGAAGCGTCGGGGCGACATCGGCAAGCCGTCCATCGCCCAGCGTTCGGGGCTGTTCGCTGAGAAGGAAAACAGGGACGGGATTGGTGGTGTGCGCCGTATGCGGCCCGCCGGTCGCTGGATCGAGCATCTGCTCGCAGTTTCCATGATCGGCGGTGACCAGCAAGGAACCTCCGGCCTCGCGGATGGCTTCAGCGATTTGTCCCAGGCTGGCATCGACGGTTTCCACCGCCTTGACGGCCGCGGCCAGCACGCCCGTATGTCCGACCATGTCCGGATTGGCGAAATTCAGGACCAGCAGGTCGTAATTGCCTGAACGGATCGCTTCGACGGCCTTGGCCGTGAGCTCGGGCGCCGACATTTCCGGCTGCAGGTCGTAGGTCGCCACTTTAGGGGAGGGGACCATGATGCGGTCTTCGCCCGAATAGGGCGTTTCTTCTCCGCCGTTGAGGAAATAGGTGACGTGCGGATACTTCTCCGTCTCGGCCATACGCAGTTGCCGTCGGCCGGCCTTGGCCACCGTCTCCCCCAAACCATTGGCAAGGGTCTGGGGCGGGAAGAGAGCCTTCATCCGGGTGTCGAGATCCGCGCTGTAGGATGTCATGCCGGCCGCGGCGGCAAAATGCGGAACATCGCCCCGTTCGAAGGAGTCGGACGCCTCATCGAGGAGGGCGTCGAGAAGCTGCCGGATACGGTCGGCGCGGAAGTTGAAGCTCAGGATGCCGTCGCCGGAGCGCATTCCCTCGTAGCCGCCGATCACCGCCGGAGGAAGAAACTCGTCCGTCTTGTCCTGGGCGTAACCGGCTGCGATCGCCGATTGCGCATCGGGATAGCGCACGGCCTTGCCATGCACGAGCGCGTCGAAGGCCTCCTTCACGCGCTCCCACCGCCGGTCCCGGTCCATGGCGAAGTATCGCCCGCACACGGTTGCGATCGGCACCTCCTTGGGAAGGGCCGCTTCGAGTTCGCGGACGTACTCGGCTCCGGAGCGGGGCGGGGTGTCGCGTCCGTCGGTGAAGACGTGCAGCACCGCAGGGATCCCTTCCCGGGCAAGGATCTTGGCGAGAGCGACGGCATGATCCTGATGGGAATGGACGCCGCCCGGCGAGATGAGGCCGAGCAAATGACAGGTGCCACCTGACTCGCGCAGCTTTTCAATGAGACCCGTCCGCTCCAGGAACGCAGCGATGCTGCCGTCGCGGATGGCTTCGTTGATGCGGGGCAGATCCTGCATCACGACCCGTCCCGCGCCGAGATTGAGATGGCCGACCTCGGAATTGCCCATCTGTCCCTCAGGCAGCCCCACATCGAGGCCGGAGGTTCGCAGGAAGGCGTGAGGGCAGGTCTCCCACAACCTGTCGAAGTTCGGCGTCCGGGCCTGCCGCACGGCATTGTCCTGGCGATCCTCACCCCAACCCCAACCATCGAGGATCATCAGCATTGTCGGACGGCGAAGGGACATCTGGCAAAAACCTCTGGCAGGAGAAGATGAGGCGGTTGCCTCGACCTACAGCATCGGACCCAAAAGTGGAATCCACTTTTCCGTGCGATGCGCTAGAAAGGTAGCTTCCCTGAAGTCAGGGCCAGGATGTCTCCCTGGCGCTCATAGACCACCTTCGTGTTGACCCTGGTCCTGCCGTCGCGCTTGCCGCGATAGGTGATCCGCAATCGCCCGGCCTGATCGACTTTCCATGTTCCGGTGATATCCGTGCACGGTGCGCCGGTCTCCGCCCCGTCGCAGTTGCTTTGAGACAGAAGGATGCCGCCCTCGGGGCTGATGGCGAGAGCGCGCTCCTCGCGGAAGGTGAAGGCCTGGATGGTGCTGGAGCTTTCTCCCTGGAAGGTGCCACCACCCTCGATGACGATTCCATCTTCGGTTCCCCATCGCACCGATGTGACAGACGTCAGGTCGCCCCATGTCCCGCTCTTAGCAAAGTCGTTCTGGCGCGTGATCGGGATGAGACGCTCTTTGTCACGTTTCAGAAAATCGGCGCTCACTTTCGCGGGACATCCATGGCAGGCGTCGCCCGGCGTTTGCCCGAGAGTGAGCAGGACGACGGCGTCCGCATAGGGGATCGCCTGATAAGGATAGATGCACTGTTCCGGCTCCGCGATCTTGAGGTTCTTTTTGCGCTCCGAAATGTTCGGATAGGCGGCCTTCATGGCGTCGCGCAGCAATGAATCCGTCGCCATCGACTCGAAAGAGCCCGGACAGAGCTGCAATGGTCGGTCGCTGGCTTGAGCGGCCTGCACACCGAGAAGAAGAGTTGCGGCGGCAATGACAAGCAGTCGCCTAAACATCGAATGTGCCCCGGCACCGACTTTCACCGAACCGCCACCGGCTGATGATCCGGATAATCTACCCTTCTAACCGTGGAGCGGAAAGACCGGCGTGTTTCAACACACGCGTCAGGCTGGTCCTCACTCCGGGCATGAACGCCTCTCCGCTTCAGCGGGAAGGACCCGTCCGCTCGGACGAGGCGGCCCAGATGTTCACGCCGGCCTCGCCCGCGAATTGATCGATCTCGGCCAGTTCCTGGGCCGTGAAGGTCAGGTTCCGAAGGGCGCCCACGCAATCGACGATCTGCGCGGGACGGCTTGCGCCGATCAGGGCGGAGGTGACGCGCCCATTCCGCAGGACCCAGGCGATGGCCATCTGCGCCAGTGTCTGCCCACGCCGTTCCGCGATGCGGTTGAGGCCCTGGACGCGGGCGATGTTGTCGTCGCTAAGGAAGGTCTGGCGCAGGGACTTGCCGGCGGCGGCGCGGCTGTCCTCGGGAATGCCGGCGAGATACTTGCCCGACAGCATGCCCTGGGCGAGCGGCGAGAACACGATCGAGCCCAGGCTCAGCTCATCCAGCGCATCCAGAAGCCCGTCCTCCTCGATCCAGCGGTTGAGCATGGAATAGCTCGGCTGGTGGATGATGCAGGGCGTCCTGAGCTCGCGCAGGATCGCCACGGCCTCGCGGGTTCTCCGGGCGTTGTAGGACGAGAGGCCGACATAGAGCGCCTTGCCCTGTCGCACGGCGGAATCGAGCGCCATCATGGTCTCTTCCAGCGGCGTCTCCGGGTCGAAGCGGTGCGAGTAGAAGATATCGACGTAATCGAGCCCCATGCGCTTGAGGCTCTGGTCCAGGCTCGACAGGAGGTATTTGCGGCTGCCCCATTCGCCGTAAGGCCCGGGCCACATGCGGTATCCGGCCTTGGTGGAGATCACCAACTCGTCGCGCAGGTCCTTGAAATCGGTGCGCAGGACCTCCCCGAAGAACGTCTCCGCGGAGCCGGGAGGGGGGCCGTAATTATTGGCGAGATCGAAATGGGTGATGCCGAGATCGAAGGCCGTGCGGCAGAGATCGCGGGCCACCGCAACGGACTTGTCCTCGCCGAAATTGTGCCAGAGCCCGAGCGAGACCGCAGGCAGCTTCAACCCGCTTCGGCCGCAACGGTTGTAGATCATGGATTCATAGCGGGTCGCGGCAGGCTGGTAGGACATCGTCGTCTCCGAAAGTCACGCGTTAGAGCACCGTGCGCAAAAGTGGATCCGGTTTTGCGGCAACACGATGCGCTGGTGCGACGCTCGCACATCGCCGTTTTCTTGTCTAACCCGATGCCGAAACGTCAGAAGCGTGTGATGACGCTGATGCCGGTGCCCTCGAACCTGTCCATGTTCATGAGGGCGGCAGGCGCGTCGTCGAGGCTGATTTCCTTGCCGATAAGTTTCTGCGGCATGAGCTTTCCGGTTTCGATCATGTCCATCATGGCCTGATAGCGGAATGCCTGCATGCCATGGCTGCCGTAGATCTCCAGCTCATGCGCGATGACCTTGTCCATCGGCACCTGCGGCCTGGCATGGTCGCCCAGCATCAGGCCGACCTGCACATGACGGCCGCGGCGGCGCAGGTTCGCGATGGAATTGAAGCAGGTCGACGGATGTCCCAGCGCATCGATGGAGACATGCGCGCCGCCCTTCGTGATTTCCTTCACCGCGCCGACCACATCCGCGTTGGCGGACGCATCGACCGTCGCCACCGCGCCGAGCTGCCGGGCGAGATCGAGCTTCTCCTGCGTGAGATCGATGGCGACGACATTGGCGCCCATGGCGCTGGCGATCATGATCGCGGACAGCCCGACGCCGCCGCAGCCATGAACCGCCACCCATTCACCCGGCTTCACGCGGGCCTGATCGACGATGGCGCGGAACGAGGTGACAAAGCGGCAGCCGAGACTCGCCGCCGTAGCGAAATCCATGTTCTCCGGCAGTTCGACGAGGTTCGTGTCCGCGTAATCGAGCGCGACATATTCGGCAAACGACCCCCAGGCCGTGAAGCCGGGCTGAAACTGCGTTTCGCAGACCTGATGGTTGCCGGAATTACATTCATGACAATGTCCGCATCCACCGACGAAGGGGACTGTGACGCGGTCGCCGATCTTCCAGCGCGTGACCCGCTTTCCGACCGCTTGCACCGTTCCCGCCAGTTCATGGCCGGGCACGTGCGGCAGCACGATATCCGGATCATGCCCCATCCAGCCGTGCCAGTCGCTCCGGCAAAGCCCCGTCGCCTCGACCTTGACCACGACGCCTTCAGCGGAGGGCGTCGGATCAGGCACATTCCGGATGCTCGGCGGCTTGCCGAAATGCTCGTAGATGACGGCTTTCATGATGGGCCTTTCATGAGCGAAGGAATAAACAGGCGCGGTATAACGAGCGGGTGGCGCTGGGCAAATGCGGCTGCTTGATCTAAAGACTACCAGCTATTAGCTGTCACATCGCAGGCCGTTAACACAACCGAGAAGGGAGGCTTTGATCTAAACGTCAAACTGCTCAAATACATTCAGGAGCAAGGTCTCTATATGGCTGGCAACCATATTTGGTCCTACCTTGAGACTATTGGGATGCCCGCAGCCATTCCGAAGTTTGAGACCTTTTAGTAGCTCATCTTTCTGGTTCTTCCCAATAACTCCGATGGCTGCAATCCTGTTGAGGAATTCCTCCTCGCCCATACGACCAAGCCCATCCTCATCTATTGCGTCCTTCCACTTCGGATTCGCGTTCTTAGCCTCCTTGTTGAACGCAACGAGGTGATCCTTAACGACCTTACGATGAAGTACATCAACGGCAGCTAGCCACGACATGACAATGGCTGAACGATGAAGCTGAGCCTCAAGACATCTGATTGCTTCCTCAGCAAAGGCTCGCGTCGTTGGATTTTGGATTTTCGCAAGATGAGCACGAAGGTCAGATGCAACTTTAACTGCACTAGGGCTTAGCTTTGTCACGCCAAGATTTCGCAGGTAACTCTTGCCTGATTCCGTAATCTCCCAACCATCAGGGACGCGGATAGCCAAGCCCTGGCTGCGATTCAAGGTTGAGGCAGGATTCCAGCTTGTTGTGATTTTAAGCCCTGCTCTCCGTGCTCGCTCGCGGATACCTGTCAGTTCAGTTGGCGTCTCAAACGTAGCTAGGATCAGAAGCAGCTTATCTAATTGCTTTAAATCGCGATGAAGCCACTCTTTCAAGTCATTGGGACTAAGCAAGTTTAGCTTCCAGCTTGTTATGCTCAGATGAGGACAGAGAATACTGATCCTGTCCGACTTGGTTGAATTTGCTTCCTATAAGTGAATCGATATGTTTCGTTAAGTTCTTAGACATGCTGACTCTATAATATTTTTTTGCCTCTTGCATCGTATTAAGGAGTTCGCGACGAGAGAAACTTTCTTTCCCTTCAATAAACTGCAGATAAGCTGCTGCCGCAATAGCAAGGTCTGGCCCTGTCTTGGCGTCAATCTTGGCAGCGATGCTATTTACATGCAGCTTGGTTCCATTGAAAGTTTTGGAAAACGAGCCGGTGTCCTGTGTGTCATCAGTTGCGTCTGCTGTATCAGTGCTGTTTGGTAGAATGGACGGAGCACTGAAGAGCGTCTCAATATGTGAAAACAGCTCTTTTATATCGTCAATTGAAAGTTCGGTCTGGCCTTCATATTCGAATTCTATGGATCCCGCTTTGATCCGAACTTTAGCAGACATATCGACCCCCAAAAGCACCTATTAAGAAGCTAATGAGTGCAGGGGCAGAGTCAATTTGCGAGCGCATATAGGGTTGTGGATGTTTGCGTCTACTGGACTCAGAGGTTGTAGGATTTACGCTTATAGGCTCATCTCATAAACCGCCCGAACACCACCTTCGCCTCCCCGTAATCCCGTCGCTCTATCTCCTCGAACCCATCCGGCAGCGTGACGTCTACGCCCTGCGCTTCCTCAACGAGCACGAGCGCGTCCGGTGTGAGCCAGCCGCCCTCCGCGCAGGAGCGCAGCGCTTTCGGGGCGAGGTCCTTGCCGTAGGGGGGGTCGCAGAACACCACCGAGAACGGGGCGTTGGGGGCAGCGGCGCCCATGCGGGTGGCGTCGCGGCGGAAGAGGCGGGTGGCGCCGCCGGCGCCGACCGTTTCCACGTTCTCGCGGATCAGGCCGCGCGCCTGCGCGCCGTCGTCCACGAACAGGGCGAAGGCTGCGCCACGCGAGAGGGCTTCCAGTCCCATCGCGCCAGTGCCGGCGAAAAGGTCGAGAACGCGCGCGCCCTCGACCGGGTCGTCGTAAGAATGCTGGAGGATGTTGAAGATCGTCTCGCGCAGCCGGTCCGAAGTCGGGCGGATGCCGTCCGATTTCGGTCCTGCCAGCGAGCGGCCGCGCCAGCGCCCGCCCACAATTCTCATGACTTGATCCCTAGCTAGGAAACTCTCCGGAAGCCCTCATCCTGAGGAGGCCATCAGGCCGTCTCGAAGGACGAGGGCGTCTCCAGTGTTCTCTGGAACCTCCTTCGAGACGCCCACTGCGTGGGCTCCTCAGGATGAGGACCAGGGCGTTGTTAGGCGTTGGTCAGCGCCGACCGCGCGGACCACCTTTCGAGCCGCCGCCCTTGAAGCCTCCACCGGGACGGCCCTTCGGACCGCCGCGCGGTGGACCGTCGCCCCGGGGAGGGCCGCGACGTGGACGCTCATCGTCACCACGTGCGCGGAACGGCCTGTCGCCTTCCTCGCGCCGGGGCTTGAAGGGGCGATCGCCGCCTTCGCCACGGGGGCGGAAGGGCTTGTCGCCGTCGCGGCTGCGGAAGGGGCGATCCCCCTCCGGACGCGGGCGGCGCGGACGCTCGCCATCTTCGCTGCGCGCGCGGAAGGGACGCTCGCCCTGCGGTCTGCGGGGCCGTTCGTCGCCCTCATTGGAGCGGGCGCGGAAAGGCCTATCGCCGCGCGGGCGCTCGTCATCACGGCGCGGACGGGCAAAGCCGCCTTCACGCTCGCGGCGCGGCGGAGCCTCGTCCCGATCCATGCGACGGCGGGGACGATCCTCGCCGCCGGGAGCGGAACGGACGTCATCCCGGCGCGGCCTGCGCGCGGGGGCTTCATCCCTTGGCTCGCTCACCAGGCGCTCGACTACAACCTTGCGGCCTTCGCCGGATTCGATGGCGCCGACACGCTGGCGCTGGCGCTCGCCGCTGGCGGCACGCGCCGCCTTCGGGTCGGCGCCGCGACGGGGTGTTCGCTTGTGCGCACCGTCTTCCGATTCATCCGCGCGCCAAATGCTGGTCTTCGGCTCGAGGCGCGAAGGGCGCTTGCGCGGCTCCTCCTCGTCCCGGCCGCGACGCGCATCGTCGCCACGGGCGCGGAACGGGCGGTCGCCCTCGTCCCGGTGACGGCGCGGGCGCTCCTCGTCCCGGTCCCGACCGAAGCGGGCAGGGCGCTCGTCTCGGCGTTCGCCGCGCTCATGATGTTCATGCTTCTTCGGCGATCCGAAGGGGGCGATGGGCTCGCGCACCGGGCTCTCGAAATCGACCCCCGCCTCGGTGGCCAGGGCTGCGCCGAGCTGGTCGCGCAGGATCTTGGTGCGCACTTCCTCGACCATGCCGGGCTCGATATCGCCGAGCTGGAACGGGCCGAAGGAGAGGCGGATCAGGCGGTTCACTTGCAAGCCGAGATGCTCGAGGATGCGCTTGACCTCGCGGTTCTTGCCTTCGCGCAGGCCGAGAGTGATCCACGCATTGTCGCCCTGCACCCGGTCGAGGCGGGCCTCGACGGGGCCGTATTCCATCTCGTCGACGGTGACGCCGTCGCGAAGCTTGTCGAGATCGGCCTGAGTCACGTCGCCATGGGCGCGCACCTTGTAGCGGCGCAGCCAGCCGGTATCCGGATGGGCGATCACGCGGGCGAGGCCGCCATCGTTGGTGAGAAGCAGGAGGCCTTCGGTGTTAATATCGAGCCGGCCTATCGCCACCACGCGGGGCAGGTCCTCCGGCAAGCTGTCGAACACGGTCGGGCGTCCCTCCGGGTCGCGCGCCGTGGTCACGAGGCCGCGCGGCTTGTGGAACAGCCACAGGCGTGTGCGCTCCTTCACCGGCAGCGGCTCACCATCGACGGTGATCTGGTCAGCGGCCGTCACGTTGATGGCGGGGGATTCCAGCACCTTGCCGTTCAGGGTCACGCGGCCTTCCGCGATCATCGCCTCGGCATCGCGACGAGACGCTATCCCCGCGCGGGCAATCACCTTGGCGATCCGGTCCTCGGCGGGCTCTTGGGCAAGTTCTTGGGTCTGCGCTTCGAGCTGGGCTTCGCGGCCGGAGCGTGGGCTTTCCTCGCGGACGGGAGCGGCGCGGCGCGGGCGCTCGTCGCCGCCACGGCCACGGAAGGGACGTTCACCCTCCTCGCGACGCGGGCGGAACGGCCTGTCGCCTTCCTCGCGCCGGGGCTTGAATGGACGGTCGCCGCCTTCGCCACGGGGGCGGAACGGCTTGTCGCCGTCGCGGCTGCGGAAGGGGCGATCCCCCTCCGGACGCGGGCGGCGCGGACGCTCGCCATCTTCGCTGCGCGCGCGGAACGGCCTGTCGCCCTCATCGCGCGGGCGGCGGGGCCGTTCATCGTTGTCACGGCTGCGGAATGGCTTGTTTCCACCCGCGCGGGCCTTCCACGGGCTATCGTCGCCGCTGCGGGCGCGGGAGGGGCGGTCGCCATCCTCGCGGGGTTTGCGGAAGGGCCGGTCACCGGAGGTGCGGCCGCGATCGGGGCGCCCGGGCGGACGGCCCTTTCGATTATCGTCGTTGCTGTCGGTCATGCGAGCCTGATAGCAGAGGAAGGAAAGAGAAGCGAGGACAATGGATAACGCCGGTTCCAACAAAAGCGATCCCAAAAACGATCCGATGGGGGTTGCCTTCGACGAAGCCCGCGCCGCCGCAGCCCGTGGCGAGGTGCCCGTGGGCGCGGCCATCGTGAAGGATGGGCGCATCGTCGCTTCGGCCGGCAATGCCCCGCGTGAACTGCGCGACCCTTCCGCCCACGCGGAGCTCCTCGCCATCCGCCGCGCCTGCGAGGCGCTGGACGAAGAGCGGCTATCCGGCTGCGATCTCTACGTGACCCTGGAACCCTGCACCATGTGCGCCGCCGCTATTTCCTTCGCCCGCATCCGCCGGGTCTATTTCGCGGCCTATGACCCGAAGGGCGGCGCCGTGGACAACGGCGTCCGCTTTTTCCAGCAGGCCACCTGTCATCACGCGCCGGAGGTCTATGGGGGGATCAGGGAAGGGGAGGCGGGGCAGTTGCTCAGGGAGTTTTTCGAAGGCAGGCGGTGATGGATTGCCGTCATCCCGGACGCCTTCGGCGATCCGGGATCGCGTGGTGAGCAAAGCGCCATGCACGGCGCACGATCCCAGGTTCCGCTGACGCTGCCCTGGGATGACTCGGGTTTATCCCCGCAAAAACTCCTGCAGCGCCTCGAGCGTAGCCCCCGGCGCCTCCTCCGCCACGAAATGGCCGGATGACACGCCCTCGCCCTTGATCCCCGGTGCAAAAGTGTTGCGCCAGATATCGAGCGGGTGCTGCTCGTGGCCGCTGGTGCCACTGACGAGATAGAAATCGCTCCAGATCAGCTGCACGGGGCATTCGATTCTTTTGCCCGCCGCGAGGTCCGCCTCGTCCGCCTCGATGTCCCGGGTCGCGCCGGCGCGGTAATCTTCGCAGAAGGCGTGAATGCGGGAGGGTTCGTTGAAGCCATCCCGGTAAGCCCGCATGGCGCGCGGATCGAAGGCGGAGAGGTCGCCCTCGCCCGACCATTTCTTCATCAGCCCCTCGAAATAGGGGATGGGATCGCGGCCGATCTCCTCTTCCGGCTTCGGATATGCTTGCGAGAGAAAGCCCCAGTGAGCCGCGGGTACATGGCCCGCCTTCATCTGCGCCCAGACATAGGAGGTGGGCAGGATGTCGAGCAGCGCCAGCCGCTCCACCCGGCCCGGCTCGTCGAGGGCGAGCCGGTAGGCGACCCGTGCGCCGCGATCATGCCCGGCAATCGCGAAGCGCACATGGCCGAGCGCTTCCATGACGGCGACCACGTCCCGCCCCATGGCGCGCTTGGAATAGGTCTCATGCTCCGGGTCGCTGTTTGGAACGCTGGACCAGCCATAGCCGCGCAGATCCATGCAGACGACCCGGTGCGTCTCGGCGAGTTCGCGCGCGATGCGATGCCACATCACATGCGTTTGCGGAAAGCCGTGCAGCAGCATCAGGGGAGGGCCGTCGCCTTTCGAACGCGCGAAGATGCGGCCAGCCTGCGTATCGATCCAGTGGGATTGGAAGCCGGGGAAAAGGTCGTCGCTCATGGGAGGGCCGTTCTTGCGAGGTGAGGGGATCTTCCACTCACTTAGAGGAGCGGTGCGTTTCGTCAGCCCCGCTCACGTTCCACTTCGCGCCAGCCGATATCGCGACGGCAGAAGCCTTCCGGCCAGTCGATCTTCGATACCGCCTCGTAGGCCCGCTTCTTCGCCTCGGTGATGGTGCGGCCCATGGCAGTGACATTGAGGACGCGCCCGCCATTGGCGAGGATACTGTCGCCGTCCTGCTTCGTGCCCGCGTGGAAGACGAGCACGTCGGCCAGGGCCTCCGCTGCGGGGATGCCGCGGATCTCGGAACCCTTCTCGACCGCGCCGGGATAGCCCTTCGCCGCCATCACCACGGTCAGGGCAGCCTCATCTCTCCATTGCAGGGAGATGCTGTCGAGCACGCCGTCGCTGGCGGCGGCAAGGGCGGTCACGAGGTCGGATTTCAGGCGCGGCAGCAGGACCTGGGTTTCGGGATCGCCGAAGCGGGCATTGTATTCGATGAGCTGCGGCCCGTCCTTGGTCAGCATCAGGCCGGCATAGAGAATGCCGGTATAGGGCGTGCCGCGCGCCTGCATGCCGGCCAGCGTCGGCTTGATGATCTCGCGCATGACGCGGGCCTGCAACTCGGGCGTCAGCACGGCGGCGGGGGAATAGGCGCCCATGCCGCCCGTATTCGGACCCTCGTCGCCGTCGAAGACGCGCTTGTGGTCCTGCGCTGTGCCGAAGGGGATGGCGGTCCGGCCGTCGCAGAGGGCGAAGAAGCTCGCCTCCTCGCCTTCGAGGAAGGCCTCGATCACCACTTCGGCCCCGGCCGCTCCAAGTCCGCCGCCGATCATCATGTCGATGGCGGCCTCCGCCTCCTCGAAGGAGGCGGCGACGACGACGCCTTTGCCTGCGGCGAGGCCATCCGCCTTCACCACGATCGGCACGCCGTAATTGCGGACATAGGTCTTCGCAGTCTCCGCATCCGTGAAGCGGCGATAGACGGCTGTGGGGATGTTGAATTCGGCGCAAAGGTCCTTGGTGAAGGCCTTCGAGCCCTCGACCTGCGCCGCCGCCTTACTCGGGCCGAAGGCCTTGATGCCGGCGGTCTTGAGATCGTCCACCAGTCCGGCGACGAGGGGTGCCTCCGGGCCGACGACCACAAAATCGATCTTTTCCGTACGGCAGAAATCGATCACGGCCGCATGATCGGTGACATCGATGGGAATATTCGTCCCATGCTGCGCGGTGCCCGGATTGCCGGGAGCGATGAACAGTCGGTCGCAGATGGGGCTCGCTGAAAGGCTCCAGGCAAGGGCGTGCTCCCGCCCGCCCGAACCGATGAGAAGAATGTTCATGCCTCGACCCTCCTGTGACGACCGAGGTCATAAAGGCCCAGGCCGTCCGCTTCAACAACGGCCTGTGTGTGGAGGTGAGAAAAGCCGGGCGTCAGATCACGAAGAAATCGTGATAGGTCATCTTGAGACCCTTCTTGAGAATCGCGATCTCGATCTGCTTGGCTTTGCCTGTGCCGTCGGAATCGTAATAGAGTACACCGCTCTTCTTGTTGAAGATGATCCGGTCGTCCTTGTCGTGTGCCTTGTCGCCCGTCCAGAACAGCTTGCCATTCAGCTTGACCGGTTTCGCTTCCGTACCCTTGCCGACCTTGAAGTACTTGTTCTCAAGCCAGATCGTGTCGTCCTTCACATTGAAGTCGGTGACCTTATTGAGGTTGGTCTTCGACGCCTTCACATCGAACACGAAGGTATCACGGCCCATACCGCCGGTAAGCGTGTCTCGACCCGAGCCGCCCTTGAGCACATTGTTGCCGCTAGTCCCAATGATCGTGTCGTTTTTTGCGCTGCCGACAAACACATTCTTATTCTCGGCTACTTCATTGGCTTCGATAACATCGGAAACATGGATGCTGAAGCTCTTATCGAGGGTCAGCTCACCCTTGTCGGAGACGCGGATCGTGACCTGATGCGACGTCGATTGCTCGTAGTCGAGCTTTGTGCCATCGGCCACGACAAGCTTACTGCCTTGGATGGCAAAGCGACCACCAGCATTGTCTAGAAGGGTGTAAGTGAAAGTATCGTCCAGGGTAGAATCCGTTGTCGTAAGGATGCCAATGACCGTTCCGGCCGATGCGCTTTCTATGATGGTTTGGCCGCTCAGGCTCAATTTCTCCGGAGCTGTATTCAGATCATAGCGGCGCTGGATTATGTTGAGGTCGCCGAGAGTCTCATTAAGCGACGCCCATGCGATGACCCACCCGCCATCCTTCAGGCCTGCCACAGTAGGACGTATTTGCTGATAATCGGCAACTATGTTGACCTGTGTATCAGTTGTCCATGCCGCTTGGCCGGCTGCGTCATAGCGCTGCTGATGGATATCGTAATTGGCCGATCTCCACGTGACGACCCAGCCGCCATCGGCTAGGGCCGTCACGCTCGCATCTTCCTGATTGCCGTCTGTAGTCACATTGACGCGTTGGTCGGCAAGATAGATGTAATGCCCGTCTTTGTCGTAGCGTTGCTGATAGATACCGTATCCGGAGCCATCTTGGGCCTTGGACTGCCAAGTCACAACCCAGCCTCCGTCAGCGAGAGCGGTGACGCTCTGATTACATTGATGGTCGAAAGACGTGATATTGACGATATCGTCTAGAATATATGATGGTTGTCCATCTTTGCTGTAATGTTGCTGAAAAATTCCCCCGGCTTCACCGTCCTTGGACTGCCAAGTCACAACCCAACCGCCATCGGCGAGGGCCGTCACGCTCGGCATATTCTGATCGCCGATCTTATAAAGGTTGACCAGTTTTTCGCTGGTGTATGTCGTTTCACCGTTTGCGTTGTAGCGCTGTTGATAAACGCCTTTTCCATCGCCATCCTGTCCATCGGACACCCAGGTTACGAGCCATCCGCCGTCGGACAGAGCCGTTACCGATGAAGAGTCTTGATTGCCATATCTGGAGATGTTGACGGCTTCATCGCTTTCATAAAGCTTCTGGCCATTCCTGTCATAACGCTGGCAATAGATATCTCCATCTGTGCCAAACGTCTTGGCAGACGTCCACGTTACAATCCACCCGCCATCCTTGAGGGCGCTGACGCTCGGCTCATATTGTTGATCCGAAGTGGCAATATTGACGATCTTGTCAGTCAGGAAGGCTTTGCGTCCATGCTTGTCAAAATGCGCTTGGTAGATTCCAGCGCCGGAGCCATCCTGTCCGTCGGACACCCAGGTTACGAGCCAGCCTCCATCCGATAGGGCCGTAACCTGCGCATCTCCTTGGTCAAAAGGCGTCGTGAAATTAACTTTCGTCTCTTCGCCTGCCGTTATGACACTATGGACCATGACTATACTCCAATCTTTATTGTTATTTTATAAAATAACAAAAATTGGAAAAAGTCTATCGCGGTCCCGTCGCCGTTAGGGCAGGCTCAGATGACGAAGAAGTCGGCATAGGTCATCTTGAGGCCCTTCTTGAGCGTGGCGATCTCGACCGCCTTGCCTGCACCTGAGCCGTCGGCGTCATAATACAGCACGCCCTTCTTGGCGTCGTAGATCAGGTAATCGTTCTTGTCCTTG